>CABUAW010000013.1 GCA_902489645.1 uncultured Lachnospiraceae bacterium
TCATAGGCGCTCACTCTGGAAATTCCCATAATGCGCCGGATGTCCGCCACGTCCAAAACCAGCGGAAGCTCGTCATAGTTATTCAATCTCTTGTTATCGCTCATTTTGTTCCTCCCATACTTAAAATCAGTTTCAATGCTTCCTGTTGCCGTTCTCCCCAAAAGCCGTTGTCCTAAAAGCCGCATCCCTGCGGCTGCCCCATTCCTGCGGCGTATCCCTGCATTGGTGCGCTTCATGCGTCACTTCTCCTGCCGGTCATATCCCTTTTGGACGGTCATTTGCTTGTCAAGGTACTGCATGGCACTAAATTACCATGTGCAATCATCATAGCGGTTTCTCCTTGACAAAACAAGACTTCTGCGATACCATGAGTGTAACGGATATGACTAAATTACAAAATTACCATAAGCAAAGGCAGGGGGATAGGATGGAAACAGGATTTGTGCGGCATGAACCGTGTTATGACCGGATTTTGTTTGTCCTGACGTTGGACAGAAAGAAGATGAAAGAGCGGATTTTGATTGGGGAAGAATTGCAGGTACGCTTCCGTTTACAGGGGGATAGGGATGCGGATGTTCTGTGCGATGCAACCCGTCCGCTCGGTACTTTCCTTGCGGACTTTGAGCATGACCCGGATGGGGAATGGAACCGATTGGGGCTTGCTCTGCTGCGGGAAGCTCTGCACTCAAACCGCTGGAAGCAGCCAGCGTTGGAGCAGGCCGCTGGTGACTTTCTCCAAAAGAAATTTGACAGCGGCGATCCTCTGCGGATGTATGCGGCTTTTCGGATTTGGAATGGTTATCTTGTAACAAGGGAATATCGGGAACGGGATAAAGCCTGTGACCGCTTTATGGATAAAATGAGCCATTTTACCATGATGTTTCAGCAGAGAAGCCCTCTGCAATTTGACAGCGATACCGGCAGGCCAGAACCTTTCCATATATCAAGCCATATTTTCGGCTCCGTACCGGCAGCGGAAACACGACTTGACCTCTGGTATCCAGACAACCGGCGCACAACAGAATGTGTTGCCGCCTATGCCACGTTTTATCCGCTGATAACCTACTATCTGAACCGCCTGAATGACTGGGGGCTGTGCTTCCGAAAATGCAAAGTCTGCGGGCGTGTTTTCCTTGCAACAAGCCAACGGTATGAGCTGTGCGGCGATAAGTGCCGGAAGAAGCAGGCGCTTCAAAATAAGCGGGAGTTTGACGAGAGGGCAAGGGAAAACAACTATGATCTGCTCTACAAAAACGAGTGCCAGAACTGGCGTAACAAGATCAATAAGGCAAAGAAAACAACCGGCTTCTCATCTGAACGGCTGGAAGAAATGCTGACAGCGTTTGAAGCGTTCAAGAAAGAAGCACTGCAAAGGAAAAAGGCTGTCAAAGAAAAAACAGCCAGCCCGAAAGAGTTTACGGACTGGCTGTATCAGCAGAGTAATATTATCATCTCGCTGACTGACTACTGACAAAGTGTAATTGTTATCGGTCAAGACGAAATTTGGATAGGCTTGCAAGCAATTTGCTTTTGATATAGTCCTCCATATCCGCATTGAAGTATCCATAAATGCGGGAGTAATATCGGATATATCCGGCATAGTGGGAAAGAACGGCGTTGACCGCTTCCGGTTCTCCGTCAGTAGCCCGTACGATTATTTCATAGGGGAGAAGTTTACTCATGGGATAACACCTCCATTTCCTCGCGCAGTCGGCGCAGGTCAATATAAATATGCCGTCCGGCTGTGCTGCGTGTTCGTCCATATCGTTTGCCGATTTCCTTTTGGGTAAGGTGTTGGAAAAAGTACAGAAAGATGATTTCCTGTTCCATTTCCGGCAAAGCAGACAAGGCTGCGGCAAGGTCTGAATTGCTCAACATAACTGTCTGACCGCAGGCTGTGAACGGATATTCTTCACTGGACGGCGGCTGTGAAAAGTATTCATCTGTGGTAGAGAACGGTATATACTTTTCTTCCGATAGATATTCAAGGGAAATTTCCCGCTTCCACTTTGAACACAACATACGAGCTACGTCAATGGCAGCATGGCGAATAACAATCTTGCAAAAAGCATTGTGCGTATATTGGGTATGTTCCTGGTGGTTTTCAAACTCGGTCATGGAAATTCCCCCCTTTCCTCCCAAAAGGGCTGTGGCTGGTTTTGCTACTCGTTGCGGAATTACATTCATTTGCTTTGCGCCGATTAACGTTTCCTGACACTTCGGACAGAACAGCGGGAAGTTTTCAAACACCGTATCCGGGCGTATTTTTGTTTTCGTTTTGTTGCCGCAGACGGGGCATATGTTTTTGGATAGACCATTTTTTAACCTGCTCCATAGATATTTCGCCCTATTTCAGCCCCTTGCAAAGAGGGATTAAACAAAGGAGCAGGACAATACCAATCAACCCCACAACGATGCCCCAAATCAAAAGACCTTCCCATACCATCGCCATGCACATTCCAACGCCAAAGGCTAATGCGCCGACAATACTTAATGCAATCACACCGACTGTTTTTCGGGAAAGTGTGATTGGGGGCTTGCCTTGCATTTTTCTACGAACTATCAGCATGATGAGCAGAACAACGATACCGATTGCGCCGACAATCACGCCCTGCTGAAATGCGTTCCATTCAGAAACCAAACACATACACATTCCCAGAGCGAATAAAATCCCGCCGACAGTCCCCATGAGCAGCGAAGCAAAGTTTTCTTTCTTCATTCGTTCTTTCCCCCATTCTCTTGCGATTTACCCGTAATGCGTCTGCGGGCTTCCTCGGTGCTTTCGCCGTCCTCAGCAAAAAAAGTGTCAATGAATTTATCCTCCACTTTTTTATAGCCGGACACAACGCCATCCTCAATTTTTTTGTAGCCGGACACAACACCGTCCTCGATTTTCTTGTACCCACCTACTACGGCAGTTTCGATTTTTTTGTTTGCTTCTTTGATTTTAGACATTTTGATTACCTCCATTATCTCAACACTTGTTTGTGTTTCTGATTTATAGTATAATTCTCAAAGACGGTAAAAACAATCATCAATATCAGCACATTTGTTGAGATAATGAGGGGTAGTATGAATACAGCAAACAATAAGCGCAGGAGAGAGTCGAAAAAGAGAATTGAAAACGCTCTTGTCAAACTGCTACAACAGCACGAATTAAACCAAATCAGTGTGACAGAAATCTGTAAAATCGCAGAGGTAAACCGAACAACATTCTATGCGAATTATATCGACATCTTTGATTTAGCCGACGCAGTACAGAAAAGCATGGAAGAAGAAGTTTTGGGTTTGTACCACGAAGAAATGGCAAAAGGTCAAGGCAGCAATGATTTCTTGAAATTGTTTCGTCACATCAAGGAAAATCCTATTTTCTACAAAATATACTTCAAGCTGAATGTTGGCGGAAAGTTCCGTTTCGCCGGATATGACATGGAGCAGGCAATGTCCCGATATGGCAATCAATATATCGACTATCATATTGAGTTTTTCGGGAACGGTCTGAACGCTGTAATAAAAAAATGGCTGGAGAATGATTGCCGGGAAACACCTGAAGAAATCTTCTCAATTATTCAAACAGAATATATATGGGGCGGCTATCGGGAATGATTGCGTTGCCCTCTGCCTTTACGGAATAGCGGCAGGGCGGCTGTTCTTATCTTATTTATGCTTGCTTCTTTATGTAACAAGAGCATTGGCGCAGGGTACAAATTTCCCATTCATAAAACGGGCGGCAGCTTCCTTTCTTTAGGAAGTTGCCGCCTTATCGCATTTCATATTTATTTTTTGTCATTTCAAGGCTCTTTCAAAAATGGTGTAGTAGTGGTGTAGTAAGTGCCTCTCTTCTTCATGAAACCATTGATTTTACAGGCTTTTTCAGGACTTCTCAAGATACTGCCGTGGCAGATGAAAAGTACTTTAATCATGTTTTTCTCCTATCACGAAATGCCAGGATATGCCCATAAATGCAAGGTTTTATGCGGTTTTCCGGCAATCGTGTTTCTATTTTAATATCTACACAATAGCACCTATCTTGGCATAAGTAGGCATATTGTGTGCGTCAATCGTAGTAAAAACGTAGTAGAAATTCGTAGTTCTTACTACTCTTGTTCGTGGCAGGGTGGGTTCACTTTTTCTCTTTTAATCTACAGGAGGGTTCAAACTTACTCTGCCTGGGTTCATTTTTCTTTTAAGGGTGTTCACCTTTTAACAATAAACGCCTTTGGCTTGAATTATACCATAGCGGCTGCTTCTTTTCCATCATAAAAGCAGCCGGCAGGAAATCTCTGGCCGACTGCATATAATACATTTTTTTGTTACTATTTGAATTTTAACTCTGATGAAAACTGAAATTTTTAAGTGCAAATTTCTAATTCATGCTACTATCTCTCCTAGATAGTAAATGCAAAAATCATGTGTGCAATAAGAAGAATTGTAAGAATAACAGAACCAATTCTATGCATCTTCATCCATGTTTTTTTATGATTTTTCTTATGCATACAAGTAAGACAAACATACACAGCACTGCTCAATAAAAGGATACCTGAAATGATTGCCGCAATATGGTTCATGCTTATTACGAGCGAAATAATTCCGTGTGCTAAGCCTGTTACAAACATTACAATAGCAAACGATTTATGTAATTTGCTAAATGTACGATTCAGTTTTTTAATCTTACTTTTTCTTACTACGAATTTCATCAACAGCAATATACTAAAGCCCAATGAAATCCATGCTAACCAATGTGATACCATTTATTATTTCCTCCGTCAACTTCAGATCTTCTGTTACTTTCAAACTCTCCGTAAGACGGAAATTTCAATGTAACTTGTTAAACTCAGCCACCCGTTCTTCATCTACTTTCATAATTTCTTCACCAGAAATCATATTACGATTAAACACCAAATCATAATTGGAGTCTTTCGGTTTGTATTGATTAATACCGTATGCAATGCTGTTTTCAGGAATGTCTTTTGTAATGATAGCTCCAGCCCCAATTACAGTATTTTTGCCAATTATAACTGGACCTAAAATTTTTGCACCATCGGAAACAATAACATTTTCAGCGAGAATAGGACTTCCAACATTTTCCCATTTTCCTGTTATTTTATTAAATTTCATATTTGAGCCGAGTGTAACATTTTGATAGATAACAACACCTTTACAGATTTTTGCAGCAACAATCGTACATCCTCGTGCGTGATGTGCAAATAGAACGCTCTTATCCATATCTGGACAATGAATCTCACAGCAATAGTATTTTTCTAATAATTCGGCTGCCTTTCTTTGCTTTGTTTTATCTTCCGAAAAGCAATTCAAGTTTAATAATTCCTCAAAATTCATATTCTCCATGGGTTTTCCCTCACAAATGTCAGATTTTCTATTTGGATTTCGTGAAACGCCATTGCATTTCAATGAGTTGTTGCCTGTTCATAAAGCGGACTGTATAGAGTAAGTTCTATATTCATGGTATCTTTGCAGAATTGAACCACATCATCTACGGTTTTACGCAACGCATCTATGTCGCAACTTTTTACAAAGTAAACTTCTGCGATTGCAACCTTTTTATCGGGTCCATAATCATGAATAGTAATTCCTTCCACGCTTTCTATCTCTGCACATTCAGAAAGAATTTCCCGCAGTTCGTTTTCTGTTTTCCGATTTGCCCCTTCCCCCAATAGTAGAGTCAGGTTTTCACGGAATCCATCCCATCCAGAAAGGAAAATATACACCGCCATCATCAGTCCTAAAATTCCATCCAACGGCAGGTTGGTACAAGGCATAATGCAAAGGCCTGCCAGAGTCAGTATAGAAATACAGGCATCACTTAGGCTATCCTTTCTCACCGCATCAAGGGCAGGGGAGTTCAATTCTTTGTTCTTTTTCTGATAGTAAAACATGATCCCAAACTTTACTAAAATGCTAAGTATAAGAACAGCTACTGCCAACATTGAGACCGAAATCGTTTCCGGACGGAATATACGCATTACTGCCTCTTTTCCTACGCTGATTCCCGTGCCCAAAATCATCAGCGAGATCAGAAATCCGGTCACATATTCAATCCGACCATGTCCGTAAGGGTGCATTTCATCTTCTCCACTTGCTTCCATCCGAAAGCTTATAATCGTCAACAGTGCTGAAATACTATCCGCCAGATTGTTCGCTCCATCTGCCAGGATAATGATGCTGTTGCTAATAGTACCGATAAAAAATTTTGCAACCGCTAGAATCAGATTACAGCTCAAACCAAAAATTCCCGCTTTTGTCCCTTCCTGACTCCGTCGCATTTCCTCATGCTTCATAAGCACCCCTTCTTCCTACATCGAACCTCAATTTTTCAAAGGTATCATCACTGATAACATGTTCCAACCGGCATGCCTCTCTGTCAGCCTGTGCCTGATCAACACCTGCCTCCACCAACTGTGCGTTAAAGAAACAGTATTTTTCATAGGTTAGTTCGGCAATTCTGCGTCCCGATTCGGTTAAAAGCAGATTGCCGCCTTTCTCTCTGCTTAGATACCCCCTTCTTCCAGCAAAGCAACAGCATGGCTGATACTGGGCTTGGAGTAATTAAGAAATTCTGCAAGAGCCACACACCGGACAATTCCCGTCCTCCGATGTAGCAACAGGATCGCTTTCAGATAATCCTCAGAGGAAGCGCTGACTTTGGACGGTTTTGTTCCATCATCTTCTTTTATCATAAATTTCATTCCTCATCTTCCATTATATTGTTAAAATTATGGCCCGGATACTGCCGCCTCGAACTTTCTCCCCAGAAACCAAACGAGCCTTTGCCACCATGTATCTCCATCACATGTTGGTACCATTCCTCACCCATGTGATTTCGCATCATTTCCATCCACTTCTCATCATTGCGCTCTTCGTGGTCTTCCGTAGTATTCCGGTTTTCCAGTTCTGCAATCAACCGATCAAGATAGCCACTGAAAATCCCTTTTTCCTCATCAGAAAAACAGCTGAAAATATCCACCCCTTGTTCTTGCTCAAAAGTTACGCCGCGGCCTTTTTCTGTCACATAAATGATAACTTCTTTTCCATCCTTATCCTGTGCATACCAGGTATAAGTAAGACTCTGCTTTTCAGTTGCATTGGCCCATGCAGAACCGCTGTATTTCATCAGAGTTACTGTTTTTGCTGAGTGATCGATCTTATACCAGAAGTCACCACTCTTAGGTGTTGAAGGAGCTGTTTCACTGATGATTCCCAAAAGCGAATCAACCTCTTGCTGATTAGTTCGAACAATGATATATGGGACCAAACCACCTAAGTTATTCTTTACTGTAAATCCTCCAATAGAAAGCATCTCAGAAACATAAGGATCTGATTTATCTTCCACTGTAATGACATCCACGTAAGTCTTACTTGAATAAGTCATGGTACATCTATAGGACTGAATGTTTACGATATCTGAACCAGAAACTTCAAGCGTTGATACGGTTGCTCCGCTGATATTTGTCCATGTACCATTGACATACTTAGCCCACTGATATGTAGCACTAGTAATTGCTGTCGTTCCACTATAGGCAGAAGTCGCCAATATAAGCTTTCCTGACTGATTCTGTACGATCGTTCCATTTGGAGCATATACAGAGAACACAACCGCTGAAGTACCATTGCTACCAGCTTTTGATTTTGTCCAGGTAAATACCTTCGTAACTGTCTTACTTGAGATTGTAAATGTCAGTGTGATATCTCCGGTTAATGTCGCTGCTGCTCCAAGGTCAGAAGAAGCTGCAACCGATAACTCAATTAGACCAGCAGTAGATGCTGTTGCTGCTGTATTTGTTTTAAGCGTAATGCCTGTAGGTAGTGTTCCAACCGTACAAGTACAAGCAGTCTGGGTGATACCCACATATCCAGTAAAAGGAATAGAGATTGTTGACGCGACGGATGTTTTTCCAGCAGAAGTGCATGCAATTGTCTGCGTTTCATTTCCAAGTATTACTGAAAGACCTCCACTGCCAGCTGAACCGGTTGCACCTTTATCACCTTTCGCTCCGTCATAAAGCTTACTAATCGTGATAGTATCATATACATCTGAATCAGATGTCGTTACTCTGATCTGAGCCACGTTATCATTAAACACAGCATGCGCCGGCTTAACCACAAGAGTTCCGCCTGTAATGCTTGTATTATCTGAAGTGATCGGATAATCAGCCCATGCACCAGCGCTGTTCTTATACTGCCACTTACCGATTGTGACACCTTGTACCTGCGCAGTTAAAGTAGCCTGAGTAGCTCCTACCAATGTAGAAGTTGTATCGTACTTGAACACATAAGTATCACTGGTTACATAGCACAACTTTTCATTCGTCGCATTCTTTACAAGCGTATAAGTAATATCCGAAGAAATATTGATTGTGTTCTTTGTCTCAGAATCGTAATAACTGATGTAGCAGATATAAGTAATCATACCAGAAGTCGACGCTGACAACTTATTCTGATTGACGGTAAGAACACCCTTGTTCACTGACTCACCAGTAGTAAGATTGGTTTCTGCAGATACACCATCTTTTCTCTTCCAGGTAATTGTTACTCCGGATGCCGTTGGAGAAACATTAGTCTGATCAAGAAAAAGAACTGGAGTAAGCACAAGATTTGTACTTGCCCAGCTCGGTGCATATTCATGTGGCAGAACATTTGGATCTTCACTCTGGGTCTTCGGAAGATTTGAAGTAATATATGCAGACAACTTTCGCTGATCTGTAATATCCACGAAGGTCTGCTGACTCGATGTTAAAATTGTTCCCATGAGAAATCCTCCTATAAATTGACTTCACAATAAAAGGACGCATTGTCGTATACGTCCTCAGTAGTAATTGTTATTTCTTTTTTACCGACATGGTTTTTATCCCATTCGACATCTGCCTCTTCATCAGAGGACTTTCTATGCCATACAAAACATGACGCATCCAAGGTTTCTGTTATTTCTTTATCCCAGGAATAAACCTTGCAGCGCATAATGCTCGACTGGCCTTTATTCTTAAATATACTGACGCCATCAACCACAAGCTCTGTACGATACATTTTCTGCGCGTTGATGGCATCAATCTCTCCACTAATCGATTCAATTTTATGAGTCTGACCCAAAAGATCATCCTCAAGAGATTCTATGTTTTTATCCTGCTTTGCCGTAGCTGCAGATAGCTTCACGCCACTGGCTCCAATCGTAATCGTATTACCTGCAGGATTTAAGTAGTCTCTTGTTCTGCTGACACATAGATATGTACCGTTGATACCATGCGGCTTAGAAATACATTCCACATACATTCTTGCACGAATATCTCCAATATCAGCTCCTGTATCTGATTCATCAATAATGGTAAGCTCTATGCTAGTAACACCTGCAACCATATCCGCAAGCCTTGACTGAGCTTTTCTTAAAAGGTTACCCGGAAGCGTTACATCGTCCCAAACTTCCGATGCCCAGATCCAACCGATTTCTTTTACAGCAGCTTCATCATAGATGTAATTCTTACCGCCATTAACAGAAGTAATATCTACTCTCTCTTCTGTCTCGGTTTGATTTCCATCTTCATCTTCAGTTGATTTCTTTGCCCCAAGAGGAATCAGTGCAGTCACTCGTTCTGTATGATCTCTGGTAATCTTGATATCAGTAATGTTCTTTCCAAACTCAACCTTCTGCACAGACTTTGTCTTAAAGTCTGCCAAATAATCGAGATACTTACCATCGCTCTCATATCTCACCTGAAGATAACCTCCATGTGTGTTTATGAGTTTACTCTTGATAGCCTCCATCGTTGCTGTGTAATCTGAACTGCTATATGAAATATAGTCGTTGTTATCTGTAACTGTAATATTGCCAACCTTGAACTGCTTTTGTATTTCTACACTTCTGTTGTGAACAGAAACAAACTGTTCAAAGAGGCCTTTAAGTGGTCCCTTGTATGAGAATGGTGGTTGGACCGTATGGCTTTGAACATCTCGTTATAGTAGTTGCTCTCTAAATACTTTTCAAAGCTCTGGTATTTTTGCAAAATCACCCCTCCTATCTGTTTATTTTGATTTATCGCTCTGTTTGTATAACCCCTCAAGGCGATCCTGTGTTGCCCGATCAGCAACGGGAACGCCTAATTGTCTTAAATAACCGATGTTAATTCCTTTGACAGCAACACCACGGATATTGTGTTCCATGTCAAGTTGCATAGGCTGCGACTCTAATACGCCTCTTACATATATAGTACTATGCTTAGGTTTTATTGAGAGGCGTGCGGTATCCTGTGTAATGTTAGCATCTTGAAGGCTCGCAGGAACAATAGCCATACGGCCTACTGAACCACGAATAGAGATGAGTAAATCACCTTCATTTAGCTTTGAGCGCTTATATCCGTTGTCAATTTCCTGCGTGGTGTGGAGCAAATCTGATTCATCAATAACTCCATCAACCATATCTTTAACTTTAACAACCGGGATCCCACCTTCAACATTCGTTCCTGGTTTCAGAATACCATATGTAATAGGTCTTCCTTCTACAATCAGATCGTTCAGCGGAACTGTTTTTCCAGCTTCAAGCATTGGAGTAATGACCTCGATAAATTGCGATTTGAAGCCGGTAAATTTTGATTTATCGCTCTGATGAACAAACTGTTCAAACTGGTTTTGCAATTCAACTGGTGGTAATGATACCGGAAAATCTTTTAGATAACCGATAGGAACTCTCAATTGTCCACCGGTACCAGTCATAACCTTTCTAGCGCCAATTCTAAATGAGTTGAACATAGTTATGATATATAGCCAATAAGGATTTGATTTTCCTTCAATAGGTCTCAGAACATGAAATTCTGTAGAACCTGAGCCAATACCACCAGATAGTCCTCTTGCAACAGCACCTTTTCCGTTTTCCATACATGGTGTTATCTTTGCAAACAGTACATCGTCCTCTGCAAAATAAGTGAAACCTTTTCGTACGTCTTTGTATGGTTTGATATCTGAACAATCCATTTTTCCGTCTTCAGAGACTGCTGGCATAGGCACAAACGAAACCATCAACTCATCACTAATATCTCTAGGTCTTTTAGGATTAAGTACGCAGCACTCTCCCAGTGATGTTAGTCCCCAGCCCTTTTCATCCTTACCAAGCTCACCAAACATCTCGATAAATTGCGATTTGCCTCGTCTAAGGCACTGGTCGGTTCATCCGCCAGCACATATTCAGGGGTTGTGCAAAGAATAAGAGCCATCGCAATCCTTTGAAGCATGCCGCCGGAAAGCTCACCGGGATAGGCATTCATCACCCGCCGGGTATCGGTCAGATTTACCTGACGCAAAACATCGGCCGACAGCGCCTCCGCCTGTTTTTTACTGAACCCTGTATGTATTTTCAGAGTTTCCGTCATCTGACGCCCGATTTTCATATGTGGGAAAAAGGCCGTCATAGGATTTTGAGGAATAAATCCTATAACTTTTCCACAGAGCCTACGGCGTTCTTTTCCGGAACGGTTCAATAAATTATCTTCGTCCAACAGGATTTCTCCTTTGGGAATTTCCAGATTATCACCGTGCATCCCCATAATAGCCTTTATCAGCGTTGTCTTGCCGGAACCGCTGGCCCCGGTCAGACCAATACAGGCTCCCACATCGATAGAAAGAGAAACATCTCTCAGAATTGGCGCGCCATGCCTGACCTGAACGGTCAGATTTCTGACTTTCAGCATCCATCTCCCTCCTTTTCCAGAAGCCGCCCCAAACAGTTAAAACACAGGGAACTGATAAAAATAAAAACTATCGGATACATCAGTAATTCCGGATGTGTTCCCGATAAAGCTCTGGCCTCAGACAGCATAATCCCCCAGTCAATGACATCGTCGCCTAAGGACAGGCCGATAAAAGAAAAACCGGAAATGGCAATAATCATTTCCGCACAGGAAAGGCAGATAAATTGCACAATATCCCGGAGGATGTTGGGTAAAATATGTATCCGCATAATGCGTGATTTACTTGCACCGCAGGCAATTGCGCACATAACGTATGCCTTGCCATACTCCACTTCAATCAGGGTTTTGACAAGTTTAATCATCCGAAGAATCAGGGAAGCCGTCAGGGCCACCAGCATGGTAGGAACGCTGTTCCCCCAAATGCCAATAAAAATAATCAGATACGCAACTGGCGGGATGGCCGTCACCGCATTTAAAATACTCTCGGAAAATACATTGCGGCGCCGTCCTGTTTTTGCCAGCAATATGCCGAAAAAAATGCCAAGCACAATCACAATGGCCGAACCGGCCAGCACAATCCCCAAGGTGGTTTTTCCGCCCTCAAGGATACGCGAAAATTCACAGCGTCCAAAATTGTCGGTTCCAAACGGATATTCCGCACTGACGGGAAGGTATTTATCCCGAATGTTTGCGGCGGTTGGATGATGCGGTGCAAACAGAAATCCAAACAAAAAGAACAGCAGCACCAGAACCGGAAGGACATAGGAGAAAATATGTTTTTTTCGTTTCATAGCCCGCTCCCCTCCTTTGCGGAAATATCCCGCTGTAAAATCCGGCGCAGCACATCCGAGAGAATATTGAACATCACCAATGAAAACGCCAGAAACAGGATAGTTGCGTGAATGACGGGCGAATCTCGATACAGGACACTGTCAATAATCAGATACCCCAGCCCGGGCAGTGAAAATACACGCTCCACAATCGCAGAACCGGCCATACACAGGCCAAGCATCTGACAGAAGTTTGGAAGAAGCGTTATAATGGCGCCGGGAAGCGCATAGCGGAGTAGAATTCTTGTCTCGGACAGTCCGCGGCACCTTGCATAAAATACGCTGTCCTGTTCCATCTCTTTTTGAAGGCTGTTTGCAAGCATCGGAGAAAACAGGGCAATACAACCGATGGCAATACAGGCTGCCGCCGGAAAATAACGCATCAGGCCGGTTTTTCCCACCACCGACGTCCAGCCTAATTTCACTGCAAAAATATCAAGGTAAGCAGCGGCAAAGAAAAAGGCCGGTATGGATACGCCTGCAATACATAAAAAAATCAGCACATGACCAATCCAATGTTTTCGTGTCAAATAGCACAGACAGCCAAATAATAAAATAAACACTGCCTGAATCACACCTGAAATCAGCACGATAGTCACCGTAATACCAACGGCCGTCGTAACCTTCTCAAATACCGGCTGTCCGCTGACAAAGGATTCGCCAAAATCCAGATGAATTGCATCCCGTATCCAAAGTACATACTGCACGGGCAAAGGGTCGTTAAGTCCCATATCTTCCCGCAGGGCTTCTATCTGCTCATCCGTGAAACTAAAAGCCGCCATTGACCTGCGGGCATACGCCTCCGCCGGGTCAATGGGGGACAGACGCACCAACAGAAAAGATATCAGCGTAACAATAACGAGAGTTATCAGCATTTCCAGAACTTTATTCATGATAAACTGCCGCGTCGTTTTGTTCATCTGTCTCCCTCCCAAAAAATAAGCTGTGAGGTTAGTAATATCTAACTTCACAGCTTATAATAGCCCATATTCGGTTTTTTTACCTCTCCTGGAGGCCTGAATCTATCCAAAAGGCCAACTATTTATTTTTTGCCCTGTATTCCCTTGGAGAAAGTCCAATCACTTCCCGAAACGCTGTTGAAAACTTGTTCGGGTTTTCGTACCCCAGTCTTCCGGCCAATTCCGCAATGGACATATCCGTTGTTGTCAGAAGTTTCGTGGCAACCTGCATTTTATACTCACGCCGGAAGGCATGCACCGGTTTGCCGTAGATGGCCTTAAAGCAATCTTTCAGCATAGTAAGGCTCAAATCATATTGCTCCGCCAATTCCCTTAAAGATATTTTTGTGTCCAGCCGCTGTGTCAGGGCCGCTTTCAAAGCCTTCACTTTTTTAATCGTATCTCCGGAAAAATAAGCCGACGTCACAATGTCATCCTGCGCCGATATACCCGACAGCACCAGAAAAATTTCCAATACTTTCAATCTGAGATAACCAAGGCTATCCTTATGTGCCGGATTACAAAGCTCCTGGAACACATGAAATAATTCCGGCGGTGTTTTCATTACGACACAGCAGCGATTCGAACAAAATTTTTCAATAAGAGCGGCGAAATCAATTTCAACCCCGTCCACAGGCGCCTTAAAATGCTCTCCGACAATATTGGTATCAATGATAATCGCAACGCCATCATAGAAGCCTGTCGGGAATACCGGTTTATCTCTTTGAGAATTGATGACGCTTATGGCTAAATCGTTTTCTCCCAGATAGGTCATAAATCCCCTTCTGTATTCGCACTCATAGCGTCCGGCTTTGCAAAATGCAATTTCTATTACATGGGGAAAAGATTCTTCACGCTGAAAGCAGGAATTCGCATAAAAGGTTGTATACGACAGGTCAATTCCGGGAAAAAGATGGTAACAGTCCATGATGCCGTTGGGCGTATCACATTCAATTTGATATTTTGTCTCATTGCTGTTCTTTTTAAGAATATAGGCGCCGGTTCTGAAAGGAATATACCCGGCCTCATTTTGTTTTTTCTCAAAATTCATCGGCTTCTCACACATTCCACATAAGCCATCGAAATGCGCGCCCGCATTTCTTTACAATTTTTGACTTTCCATCCATTCTTTTCAAGAAATGCCTTATATTCTTCGGTACTCCACTGATGTTCAAACTTTACCCCCGCAATTTTCAGCAGGCCGGACCATATACTGCTTACCAAACCCTTTTTATGATTAACAAAATTAGGGGCAATCAGCAGGCCCTTATCCTTCAATACTCTGTCTATCTCCTCAAGCGCCTTTTCGGGATTTTCCATAACATGAAGCGCATTGGCAATCAGAACCACATCAAAAGAATTCTCATCAAAGGGCAGATTTGCCGCATCCGCAACCTCAAATGTCAGGTTGTCCGGATAAATTCCCTTCCTGGCCTCTGCAATCATCCCGGCCGAATAGTCCGTAGCAATCATTTTATTTGCAGCATATGCCACATGTTTCGCCAGCAGCCCGGGCCCGGTCGCAATTTCCAACACGTCCTTTCCCTTGACAATCTTTGGAATCCGATGATACATCAACCGGTAAACCTTCCTATCGGAACGCATCGCCCTTTCATATATTGGCGCATATAAGTCCCATATCTTTTTATTCACGAATCAAACCTCCCAACTTCTTCATTGCCGCTCACCTTTTCAAATATTAAAATTTTCTGGGTCATTTTTTTTGCAATCGGCGTCCAGTCTACAAGTGCAAGCAAAGGCGTTATTTTCCTCATTCCCCGGAGAATATTATCATCCTTTACCTTTCTAAAGCCCTTTGCCGCATCCCCCAATTCATCAAAGGAATTGGCACCCCACTTAAATGACGCTCCGGTTTTCTCAATTGATTTTTCAACGCCCTGCTTTGAAACCCACATTGGCGAAATACATTCCATCAGTACATAGGCATTATCAAAATTATCCCGAATAATCCCAAGCATTTTTGAAACTTCATCCGCAGACAGATACATAGAGAGTCCCTCAATGATAAAAAGCATTTTTCCCCTTGCCGTAACCTGCGAAGCCCACTCTGAATCCAGCACGGAAGCTCCGATGGTGGAGATTCGCCCCTTCTCCTGATAAATCTGATTCCGTACGGCAATCGTTTCCGGTAAATCCAGATTGTACCATGAAATCCGGCCATTATCCATACGGTACACTCTGGTATCAAGTCCACAGGCAATATTTACCACCGTACAATCCGGATTTTTATCAACAAAATCTTTTACAAGCTCATCCAACACTAAGGTTCTGGCAATCACGCCGCCGCTCATCGCCGCATCCTTTGACGCATCGCCAAAATCATAGTCGATTTTCTCTATAATTTCTACGGCCTTCGCATCATAAAATTTATGTCCGGGCTTCAGTGAATACTGGGCCCTTGCGTAAAAACTCTGAAGCATGGTTTC
The DNA here is from genome assembly GCA_902489645.1 of uncultured Lachnospiraceae bacterium. GTDB lineage: Bacteria > Bacillota > Clostridia > Lachnospirales > Lachnospiraceae > Frisingicoccus. Next base: position 15,927 of record CABUAW010000013.1, read on the forward strand.
TGCCGTCCCATTCAAATCCGGCTTTATTTTTTCTGCCGCCACTTTATTTGTTTTTTTATTTTCCATAACATATCCTCCGTATTATGTACTCATTCCCGAATCAGCCTTCATTCCAATCCGCACAACGCGAAGCAGCGTTTCGTATGCCTGCACACTTTTTTCATCCATTTCGCCCTGACACTCTGTCCCTTCCAAAAATGTACACAGTGCAAGAAATTCCGCCTGACTGAGCATATATAACTCATCAATACTATACATCTTTTTTACCAAGCCGCGTCGATAAAGCTCATTATAATAGCGTTGGGCGCAGGAAACACAGAAGTCAATATATGCTTTTTTCTTTCGGGCATAATATTCCTGATTGCCATTCCATACAATCATCTGCAAAATGGCAAAATTATTTCTGAACTCAGAAAGCATTTGAGCGGATGCTTTCTGGTCAAACATCCACAGCAATTCTTCATCCGTCTTTGCTTCCAGATTATCCGGGAACAGTTGCCTCTGCCTTGCAAATATTTTTTCTATGATGCCGTCACAAACTGCTTCAAATATTTCTTTCTTCCCCCGAAAGTGTTTATACATTGCACCGGCTGTAATCCCCGCATCCGAGGCAATCTTGCGCATCGAGGCCTTCGGATATCCCACATTCAGCATTTCTTTTTCCGCCGCCGCCAATATCCGTTTTCTGGTTTGTTTCGTCGATTCTCTCATGGCTGTACCCCCAATCAAACGAATTTAGTAAACACCGTTTACCAATGTCAGTGTAACAAAATTTTAAAGCTAATACAAGTAAGCTATTGAGAAAAACTCACATCTTTACCGTGTTCGACATATTTTAAATAAAAAAAAGGAGTTTTTTATGTCAAATTTTTTATTTTCAGACCGTTGTGGATGCGATAACCATGATAATAGACGCGGTGACCGATGGGAGCGAAGGGATGACCGCAGAGATGACTGGCGTGACCGGCATGACGACCGCAGGGATGACCGACGCGACCGGCATGACGACCGCAGAGATGACCGGCGTGACCGGCGCGACGACCGCAGGGATGACCGGCGTGACCGGTACGATGACCGCAGAGATGGCCGACGCTGGTAATTTTATTTTTACCTAATCATTTTTATAATCTTTTAATTTCTTGAACACAATTTAATCACAATTTTTGTGTAATATATAAACATACCGAATAACAAAAGCAAAGAAGTAAAATAACATTATCCCCTCTTGAAAGCCGAAGTTTAACCCCTTCGGCTTTTTCTTTTTATAATGCAAAACGCCCTGCATTTCTACAGGGCGTTTCTCAAAAATATATACAGAGAATTAGTCAGCATGGCCTTTGTGTATACCAAGGATATTAATAAGTGCCTCTTGTAACACTCGCGAAAAATTCACACCGGCTTTCTCAGCTTCAACATTTAACCAGTATGGAATTGTACAATTTTTCTTAACCGCTTTATTATCAATCTTTTTTCTATATTCCAAAAAATCTACATCGACTAATGTGACAATATCACCTTTCTCATACGAATATTTTACTGTATTCGGTTCCGGTATATGTTTGCCTTCATCTTCCAAATCAATTCCAATTAAGCCAATGGCATCCCTGGCCATCTCCATGGAATCCGCAATATCCGCTCCCTGTGTAAATGTATCAAAGTCCGGTATTAATACAAAATACATGCCATCGTTTTCCTTAGATATTACAATCGGATATGCTCTTTTCTTCCTTTCCTTCACAATATTTGCCTCCTTAAAATTCTCCTTTATATAGTTTAATGAAAAATTCCGGGAAACTCCGGGACTATTTCAGTCCCAGTTTCCTTATAATCGCCTTCGCCAACCGCTCATTAATGTCCGAATGTCTTGGAATCGGTTCTGTCTTTCTTCCATTTGTATATAAATCATGATTTCCACCGTTTCTCTTTATATACCATCCGTTCTTTTCAAGCAGTTTAACCAATTCTCTTCTTTTCATTAAACTACTCCCTTCATTTTTATACGTATATTATACGTACTTTTTTTGTATTTGTCAACGCATCATGGTTTACTTTATACAAATAAAACATCATTGATTTTGTCTTAAAAATAAAAAAAGCCTTGAAAATCAAGACTCTTTCTAAATGGAGCATAGGGGACTTGAACCCCTGACCTCCACACTGCCAGTGTGGCGTGCTCCCACTGCACCAATGCCCCGGAATGTGATATTATTTACAACATCCTTATTGTATCATAAAACGTCTGGAATAACAAGATTTTTCCTGCAATTCCAGACGTTTTTTACATATTTTTTTACATATTTTGCCGGGCTATTCGCCAAATTCCTCCGCACATTTTTTAAGCATATCGCGAATTGGCAGGTTGTATGGACAGCGAGTTTCACAGGCGCCGCAATCCACGCAGGCGCTGGCCTTCACCGGCATGGCGTTATAACGTTCTTTTGCCCAGTTACCGAGACCATATCGGTCCAGATAACCCTGAAACAAAAAACACCCGGAAATGTTAATGCCGGCCGTACATGGCTGGCAGTAGTTACAGCGGCGGCAGAAATTCGTGCCGAGCTGTTTACGTACCTGTTCCATCGCCGCCAGCTCTTCTTCGGTCAATGGCTCCGTGGCCTCAACGGCCTCCATATTTTTCTCAATTTCAGAAACATCATACATTCCCGGAATAACCACGGTTACATCGGGATTGGAACAGACAAAACGAAGCGCCAGACGTCCGTCTTCGATGGCGCCGCCGGCCAATGGTTTCATATCTATAAAGCCAATATTTTTTTCATGACATTTATGTATGAGTTCTTCGCCCTGACGTTCCACAATGTTATATGGGAACATGATGGTTTCCACCCAATCCATTTCAAGGGCCCTTTCAAATACTTCCAGTGAATGGGCGGTAAGGCCGATGTGGCCGATTTTACCCACGGCCTTTGCTTCCATCAGGGCTTCCAGGGCGCCGTCCGCTCCGATAACCTGTTCAAGTTGTTCCATGTTTGGATTATGAACCTGATACAAGTCTATATAATTTGTACGAAAATTATTTAAACTTATTTCTATATCTTTTGCCATGGCTTCTTTTGTGCGGGACATACTTTTGGTTGCCAGTATGAATTTTTCTCTCATTCCCTCTATACCTTCGCCAATAAAACTCTCGCTGACCGTATATCCTCTGGCGGAGTCAATATAATTAATTCCCTTTTCCGCCATCATTTTCATTAGCTTTTTTGTCCCCGCCGCATCAATCCTCTGAATCGGAATACCGCCGAAACCCATGCGGGAGATTTTAAGCCCTGTTTTTCCAAGTGTCACATACTCCATTTTTACAACCCCTTCATATGTCTTTTACTCATTACTTATGATACGATATATGATATTTTTTTTCAATTGGCTTTTTTAAAAATAGACTGTCTTTTTTCTCATAGATGTGCTATTCTGATTAGGACAACATAATTTCCCCTTATCGGGGAATGTTAATGATAGATGAAAGGAGTAATATTATGGCTGTTATTGAATTAACTCAGGAAAATTACCAGAAGGAAGTCATTGAATCTGATAAACCGGTTCTCATCGATTTCTTTGCCACATGGTGCGGACCTTGCAAGATGGTTTCCCCGGTGGTTGATGAAATTGCCAATGAGCGTCCGGACATTAAAGTATGTAAACTGGACGTGGATAAAAACCTGGATTTGGCAAGAACCTTCCAGGTAATGAGTGTTCCGACACTCGTAGCTATGAAAAACGGCGAAATCATCAATAAAATCATTGGCGCTATGCCAAAAGCCCAGATTTTAAAAATGTTTAATTAAAAAAGCAAACCGTTCCCGGCCGACAGACCGGGAACGGTTCTTTTTATTTTCAGTATTCAAAAATGTATCGTTCATAGGTATTATAAATTTTTGTTTCTCCATAATCCATACATCTTTTGGACGCCACATTATAGTTCGGATGAACATGTCCGTGCAGAAAATACTTCGGCCGATAGTCGTCCAGCAGTGTCTTAAATACCTGAAATCCACGGTGGGGCAAGTCCTGGCCGTCGCCAATCTGATAGGCCGGCGCATGGGTCATAAGAATATCGAACCCCCGATACCGTATCAGCGGCAGCCGCATACGCATGAGCCGCTTTTTCATCTCCCATTCCGTATACTGATATTTTCCCGGGCAATAGCGCATTGAACCGCCAAGCCCTAGAATACGGACTCCCTGATGGACATAAATTTTATTATCGATGCAAATACATCCTTCCGGCGGGATTTCTTCATATTTTGCGTCATGATTGCCGTGAACATAAAGCAAGGGGCCGCGGGAAAATGTCGCCAGGAAGGACAGATATTCCGGCTCCAAATCGCCGCAGGACAGAATCAAATCAATGTCGTCTAATTTTCTTTGCTCAAAGTAATCCCAATAATAAGGGGATTCCACATCGCTGACTGCCAGAATTTTCATCTATGCCTTGCCTCCGGCTTCCTGGATACCGAGGCCCTGAGTGGATACCACCGGTTTCGCCCCGTCGACCAGTTCTTCCATTTTCGGAATATACCCAATGACATTTTCCGCCAGCCAGTCCATAGTTACAATCTCCTCCGGTGTAAATTCCCGGTTCATATCCATCTGAACAACCCCTTTCTGGGAATATAATACCCCGGCAAAGGGATTAAAACCGCCGGAAGAGATGGTATTTTTAAGTAATTCAACAAGACGGGCCGTACCAATCGGCAGATGTTTGGAGCAGATAACTTCAACGGCTCCCGCAGACATTCCCCACCAGTAATTTAAGCCGCGGGTTTCGTCCGATATTTCATCATCCTTCCAGGAACCCTTCATAAGTTTACGAATCATCTGTTCGTAAAACTTTCCCCAATGCCAGACAGGCATGGCCAGATTCACCGGATAATCGCCGCCGTCCCAGTAAAGTCCGAAATGACGGGAGGCCAGTCTCGGCGTAATCATATCCTGGCCCGAAATATACGAGATTTCATGATTGCGGAATGTTTCAAAAGGGTCATGGCCCTTCAATGTCGTCCATTCCAGATATATCTTCGCCCGTGGATTTACCATCTTCGCCCCCAGAGCAAAGGCATTGATATTGGCTGTCATTCCGTAAATCGGATAATCGGCCAGATAACCAACCGTGTCATTTTCTGTCATGGCCCCGGCGATGGCCCCCATCAGAAATTTGGCCTCATACATTCGCGCATAATAGGTACGGATATATTTATGGGATGTATTTAGAGAACAATTAAGTATTTTCACCTCCGGATGTTCTATCGCCGACTTTAAACTTCCCTTCAAAAGAGGCGGCGACGTCGTAAAAATCAGATTATTTCCATCGGCAATACTCTTTTCGATGATTTCACCGATATTTTCTTCTTCGGCCCCATCATAGCAGGAGGTATGAACTTCATCGGCAAAGGTTTTCTGCAGATGAAGCCTTCCCAGCTCATGCGCATAGGTCCAGGCCGACGTCTCCGCAGTTTTTTCATGAATAAAGGCAATATTCAGTCCCCGGGCGCTGATAGGAAGAAGATGGGCGAGAATATTGATTTTCTTCCCCACCTTTTCTTCCGGGGACATACTTAATTCCGGAATACTTCCCTCCCGAAGTTTCAATTCCTCCCGGGATTTCAAAATTTTTTCTTTCAATTCCGAAATACTCAGGTTAATAAGTTCGGAATAATCATACACATTCAAAAAGGTCAGCAGGGCGTCGTCCACCGTCCCGCCCGGATTTCCCCTGCCCTTTTCTTCATAAATCATCTGAAATCTTAAATGAAGCGATTGAAAATTTATCCGGTCATCCTCGCTCCACTTTTCGTCCGGCCTTTTTCCGACAAAGCGCTGCAGCTTTGCATAGCTTCCTTCCTTGGAAAAGCACAGGTTATTTATCTCGGACAGACGGTAAAAATCCACAAATTCATAATAAATCCGGTTTTCCTTCTCCCCGGTTCTGGCCGGCAAAATCCGTGTAACCATTCCGGGAACCGAAACGGCTCCCATACATTTGAGAACACTGACCCGCTTATTGCCTTCTTCCACATAAAATCGGTTCATAAATTCATAAGCCTTCACCGGTTCCCGGATACCTTCCTCAATATGGGCTTTATAGAGTGACATCCATTTCTGGGCAAACTCGGACTTTTCATTTAAAATCGGATAAAAGCTTTTGCTGAAGGACACGCCCCGGCCGGCGCTTTTCGTCCCGGCTATCTGAGCCATTGGAATCTGAACCAGACCGAGAGGAACTTCTCCGACAGTCACAACGTGAGCCTTTTCAAGAACGTCATCGAGAATTTGAAGTTCTTCTTTTTCCTTTTTTCCAAGCCGCATATATTTCACATATTCAGAATAGGGTTCACCACTTAATCGCAGAGACATAAAATTTCTTCCTTTCGCGGCATCACGCGCAAAGCGCCCTTCCGCGTCGTAATGATTGAAGCCGCCGCATTGGCAAAACGGAGCATTTCGCCCAGCTCGTTTTCGTTATATTCTTTCCATCCATGAGTTAAAATATAATGGAGGATGCAGGCGCAGAACGTATCTCCCGCGCCTGTTGTTTCAATCGTGTGTTTCTGACTGTAGGCCGCCTTAAAAACACAGAAATTATTGGTATAAGCACGGCTGCCCTCTTTTCCGAGAGACAGCAAAATCAAAGGAATATGGAATCTATGCTGAAGCATGTCAATTCCTTCGTCAAAATCCTCAAGCCCTGTCAGCCACTGGATTTCATTATCTGATATTTTCAAAATATGGCAATGTTCCATACCGTACAAAATCTCTCTCCTGGCATCCGAAAGTTTTGGCCAGAGAGGCTCTCTCAAATTGGGGTCAAAGGAGAGCAAAGCCCCGGATTTTTCCGCAATTTTAATGGCTTTACGGGTCGCTCTGCGGCAGACTTCGTCCGTCATGGATAAGGAACCGAAATGAAAAATCTTACTGGAGGCAATCAAATCTTCATCGATATCCGCCTCGGAGAGCATCATATCGGCCCCGGGATTGCGGTAAAAGGAAAATTCCCTGTCGCCGTCGGCCAGCGTATGAACAAAGGCCAGCGTCGTATGCACGTGTTCATCCCTTTTCAGCCCCCGCGTGTCAATCCCCACTTCATTAAGGGCCGCCTCGAGCTGGTCGCCGAACATATCCCTTCCTATTTTTCCGATAAAAGCGGTTTTATGTTCAAGCCGGTTCAACATGGCCAGCACATTGCACGGAGCGCCGCCCGGATTGGCCTCCAACACCGGATTTCCCTGGGCGCTGGTTCCGTTTTCCGTAAAATCAATCAATAATTCACCTAAAGCTGTCACATCATAGGGTTTCATCAACTATCCCCTCCCGGTTCATTTTCTTTCTTTAAATAATAAAATCCACAGGCCGGAATATTGACCCCGGAAGCCTCCATTGGCTGACCGGAAATCATATCCACGTAAGTTCCGTCGGTTTCATGAATCCAGGCCGTTTTATCATATTCGCTGAAATTAAACAGACCGAGAATTTTTTCACCTTCGTAATACCTGCCAATACAAAGGACGCTCCGCTCCCATGTCTCAATCGTCCACGTATCCGCACTGGCCATAAATACTTTTTCGCTTTTACGGATTTTTTCCAGCCGGTCCAGCTGACTGAAAATTTTTCCGGCCACGGTCGACGCATCGTCAATCTGTCCGGCCGCCGCCCAGTCCATAGTGCCCCGATGAATATAACGGGAATCCGCCGCCTTATGGGGGTTTTCTTTATAACTGTAATCATTTAACCGGCCAATCTCATCGCCGCCGTAAATAACCGGAATCCCCGACTGCATGAACATATAGGCATGGAGCATCACATCCATCCGAATCGCCCGCTCCAAATCCGGTGAAGCGGCTTCCTCGCCCAGCTCGCACAAGGCCTTCTCAATACCGCACATAGAAGCCGTCGTCCCGCAGAAACGGGCGTCCCCCGTCATCGGGTCCGCATTATAAAGCTCTCCCCGGCTGTTGCTTGCGCCGGCATACCCCTGAAAGTAATCATTTAAATACGCTTTGTGGGAACGCTCGCCAATGCCTTCCCGCATCAGCGTCCCATAATCCAGGCCCCAGCCGATATCATCGTGACAGCGCAGATAATTGAGAAATACATATTCCTTTGGCAGCCGGTTGACAATATCCAGCTGCTGCTTTAAAAGCCGCACATCCCGTGTGGCCACCGTATGCCAGGTCGTGGCCATTGTGGTCACATTATAGAGCATATGACATTCCGGTTTTTCCACCGTTCCAAAATATGGAACCACCTTTTCCGGCTCCATAACAACCTCCCCGAGAAGTAAAATTCCCGGACATACAATTTCACCAATCATGCGCATCATACGGACAATGGTATGCACCTTCGGAAGATTCCGGCACTGTGTGTACAACTCCTTCCAGATATAAGGCACCGCATCGATACGGATGATATCAATTCCCCTGTTTGCCAAAAACAGGAAGTTATACATCATCTCATTAAAAACCCTCGGGTTTCTGTAATTTAAATCCCACTGGTACGGATAAAACGTGGTCATGACATGCTTCTTCACATCCGGAAGCCAGGTGAAATTCCCCGGAGCCGTCGTCGGGAACACCTGGGGCACCGTACTTTCATAAATGGCCGGTACCGTAAAATCGTCAAAAAAGAAATACCTGTTCTGATATTCCGTATCTCCCTGACGGGCTTTCTTCGCCCACTCGTGGTCCTCCGACGTATGATTCATGACAAAATCCATGCAGACATTCATTTTCTTTTCATGGCAGGCCGCCGTCAGGTGTTCCAGGTCCGCCATCGTACCGAGCCTTTCCTGAACCTTTCTGAAATCGGCCACCGCATAGCCGCCGTCGGAACGGCCTTCCACCGTATCCAGAAACGGCATCAGATGGATATAATTGACATTACACTTTTCAAGGTAATCCAGTTTACTCTGAACCCCTTTTAAATTTCCCGCAAAATTATCTATATAAAACATCATGCCGAGCATGTCATTTTTCTTGTACCAGTCCGGCTGTGCCTCTCTTTCCAAATCCAAAATCTTTAAATCTTCATTTCTTTCTTTATAAAAACGGCGCATCGAATCACATAATTCACCGAACATCGCATCATTGCCGTAAAGCTCCATATACAGCCATTTTAATTCATCCAAATGACGGCAGAATCTTTTCTCAAACACATTCGTCCTCTTGTTCATAATTCATCCTTCCATAAAGGAAGCCAGACCAAGCAGGCCCGGCTTCCTTTAACCTTACTGGCAGATAACCACTTCTGTTTCTTTATCAAAAACATGAATTTTATTTGTATCGAATACGACAGGAACATCATCCTCAGCCTTTACGGAAACATTGGCAGGAACACGGGCTACCAGCTTCTGGCCGTTGGCTTTCAGATACAGATAAATTTCAGAACCCATAAGCTCTGTCATATCTACGTGCGTATCAATATTGGATGCGGAAGTGCCTGCTTCTCCAATATGAATATCTTCCGGACGAATACCCATCACAACTTCTTTACCCACATAGGCAAGCAATTCTTTATGCTTCATCGGAATACGGCTGCTTCCATAGACAAGCACCACGCCGTCGCCCTCTTTTTCCACTTTAACATTCAGGAAATTCATCTGCGGAGAACCGATAAATCCGGCGACAAACATATTGCAAGGATAATTGTAAAGGTTCTGCGGTGTGTCTACCTGCTGAATAAATCCGTCCTTCATAACAACAATCCGGTCGCCCATGGTCATCGCTTCCGTCTGGTCATGGGTAACGTAAACGAAGGTTGTCTGTAAACGTTTGTGAAGCGCTGCAATCTGGCTTCGCATTTCTGTACGGAGTTTTGCATCCAGGTTGGATAATGGTTCGTCAAGGAGGAAAACTTCCGGGTCACGGACCATGGCACGTCCAAGGGCAACACGCTGACGCTGGCCGCCGGACAAAGCTCTCGGCTTACGGTCAAGATAGGGTTCAAGTCCGAGGATTTTTGCCGCCTCATTGACCTTCTGGTCAATTTCCGCCTGAGGGACCTTACTCAATTCCAGCGCAAAGGCCATATTTTTCCGGACAGTCATATGCGGATACAGAGCATAGTTCTGGAATACCATTGCGATATTACGTTCCTTCGGGGATACATCGTTGACAACGCGGTCGCCGATAATCAGCTCGCCCTTGGATACGCTTTCCAGACCTGCAATCATACGAAGTGTTGTGGACTTTCCGCAGCCGGAAGGACCAACCAGAACAACAAATTCTTTATCCTTGATTTCAAGATTTAAATTCGGAACAACAGTTACACCATTATCATATGTTTTTTCTACGTTTTTAAAAGTAATACTTGCCATGATACATACCTCCTATTATCATCCTATTTATTAAAGTGTCTCTACAAATCTCATAAAGGCTTTCCGGCCTTCTTCCGTACATTTATAAACGCCGGCATCTTCCAGCACATGGGTAAAGACGATGCCCACTTCTTTTTGAAGAATTTCTTTAATATTCTCCCGGTCAATCCGTTCATATTTCGGAAGGAATTCCGCCGCCCAGGCGGCATGCTTCTCAATCCGTTCATCGGAAGCTATATCTTTTCCCTCCAGAATGTATTCTTCCAGAAGCTCTAATTCTTCTTTTAATCTTGACGGAAGTACCGCCAGACCCATGACCTCAATCAAGCCGATATTTTCTTTTTTAATGTGATGGTACCGGGCGTGCGGGTGGTAAACCCCCAACGGATGTTCCTCCGTCGTTATATTGTTTCTCAGTGTCAAATCCAGTTCAAAAAACGCTCCCCGTTTCCGCGCTATCGGCGTAATCGTATTGTGAGGTTCCCCGTCGGTTTCAGCATAAATAAATGCTTTCTCATCCGTATACTGCCGCCACGCGTCAAGGACATGTACCGCAAGCTCAATCAGCCGTTTTTCATCTTTATGGCGAATCCGAAGTACGGATAAGGGCCATTTGACAATTCCGGCTTCCACATCCTCAAATCCCGGGATGGCCACCATCCGCTCCATCGGCGCCTTCGCCATAGCGAAGGTATAATTGCCGCCCTGAAAATGGTCATGGCTTAAAATCGAGCCGCCAACAATGGGAAGGTCCGCATTGGAACCGATAAAGTAGTGGGGAAACAGTTTGATAAAATCAAAAAGCTTCACAAAGGTCTCTCTGTCTATCTTCATCGGCGTATGTTTTTGGTTAAACACAATACAGTGTTCATTATAATAAACATAAGGTGAATACTGAAATCCCCAGGGACTGTGGTTTATCGTCAACGGGATAATCCGGTGATTTTCCCTGGCCGGGTAATCTACCCTGCCTGCATAGCCTTCATTTTCCGCACAGAGCTGGCATTTCGGATAGCTCACCGATTTTGCATTTTTTGCTGCCGCAATGGCCTTCGGGTCCTTTTCCGGCTTTGACAGATTAATCGTGATATCGATATCTCCGTAATCACTTGAGACAATCCATTTTCTGTCTTTTTTGATACGATAACGCCGGATGTAATCACTGTCCTGGCTGAACCGGTAAAAATAATCCGTCGCTTCCTCCGGGCTTTTTTCATACCGTTTCCAGAATTCGTGCTGCACCTGGGCCGGACGGGGCATAAGACAGTTCATCAATTTTGCATCAAATAAATCCCGATAGACAATGCTGTCTTTGATAATTCCCCGGCGGACGGCCTCATCGAGAAGCGCTTTCAGTATGGCTTCCAAGTCCTCCGGCCGGCTGTCCCCCGGCGCTTTATAATCATCTTCTTTAAACAGCTCCAAAAGAAGATTGATTGTATAATTCTTTTCACATTCCGGCGTCAGCCCGGTATCTATGCCGTACCTCACCAGCCGGTCAATATTTTCGCTCAACATATCCAAATCCCCCGCATCCGTTCCGAAATCCCGTTTATGAAAGCCGGTGAGCGCCCTCGCCCACATCAACCACATAAAACTCTGCCGCATGACCGGTCTGTTCCTGATACCCCCGGCCTACGGCCTCTATAAAGCCGTCCAACGCATCCTTTTTTACAATGCTGACCGTACAGCCGCCGAAGCCGCCGCCCGTCATACGGGAACCGATGACTCCCGGAACCTGCCACGCAAGATTCACAAGAATATCGATTTCTTCGCAGGAGACTTCATAATCATCCCTAAGAGATATATGAGAATCATTCATATATTTTCCGAAGGCTTCCAAATCGTTTTCTTTCAAGGCGTGATAGGCTTTGATTGTCCTCTGGTTTTCATAGACCGCATGCTTTGCCCGTTTCCGGCAAACCGGATTCTCAATGGCCATCTTATGCGCCTCAAAGGCTTCCTCCGTCAAATCGCCGAGGCTCCCAATATCGACAACCTTCTGTAAATCCTTCAGGGCCTGTTCACTTTCGTTTCTGCGGTCATTATAGGCAGAACCGACCAGGCTGTGTTTTACTTTACTATTGGTAATGACAATCCGGGCATCCGGCAGCACCACTGGGGCATATTCAAAGGCCAGCGTACTGGTATCCAAAAATATGGCCGCATCCTTTTTTCCCATGGCGCTGGCGAACTGGTCCATGATGCCGCAGTTCATGCCGTTAAACCGATTCTCCGAATACTGGCCGATAATTGCCAAATCCTGACCCGTCAGCCCATCGATATCGTGGATATCCTTTAACATCAGCCCTGTCAAAATCTCCAGTGAAGCCGATGATGACAGCCCCGAACCGTTGGGAATATCTCCGTAGACAAGGAAGTCCACACCACATGGAAGTTTATAGCCGCGCTCTTCAAAGGCCCACATAACGCCCTTCGGGTAATTGCTCCATCCGGCTTCCTTCTCCGGCTTCAAATCGTCCAGAGACGATTCAAGGATTCCATCTTCGGAAAAATTCATTGAATAGAACCGAAGCTTTTTGTCCTCTCTTTTCCGGGCCAGCCCGTAGGTTCCAATCGTCAGCGCACATGGAAAAACATGTCCGCCGTTGTAATCCGTATGTTCTCCGATGAGATTCACTCTTCCCGGCGCAAAATAAGCTCTGATTTCACCACCGGCTCCGAACAATTCTTCAAACTTTTCATTTAATGCTTTTTTCATCATCAGGCCCCCATATTGTCTGGTAAAACATTGTAAATTCTGGCTTCATAAGGCCGGAAAATATCCGGTTCCTCAACAGTGCCGTAATTTCCAATCAAAAGCTCCATATCCGCCCAATCCGGCTTTAACGGACATTCCACCGTGCGGCCGAAAAAATTACAAATCACGAGCAGCCGGCTATCGGCATTTTCCCGCTGATAAGCGAAGAAATTCGCGTCTGTCTCAAGCAGCATCTGAAATGTACCGTTCACAAATACATCTCTGGTTTTCCGAAGCCGGATTAATTTCCGGTAGCAGGCAAAGACCGAATTTTCATCGTCAACCTGGCTTTCGGCGTTAATCTCCTTATAGTTTGGATTCACCCGAATCCACGGTATTCCGTCCGTAAAACCTGCGTTTTCGGAAGCGTCCCACTGCATCGGCGTCCGGGCGTTGTCCCTGCCTTTTGCGTGAATCGAGGCCATAATCGCTTCTGCTTCATACCCCTTCTCAAGGCGTTCCCGGTACATATTTCGTGTTTCAATATCTCTGTAATCCTCGATGGCATAGGAGGCATTGGTCATTCCCAGCTCTTCCCCTTGATAGATATAAGGCGTTCCCTGCATGCCATGCAGCAGAATTGCCAGCATTTTCGCAGATTCTACCCGGTATTCCTTATCATTTCCCCAGCGGGATACGATACGGGGCAGGTCGTGATTATTCCAGAAAAGACTGTTCCAACCACAGCCGGCCAGTTCGCTCTGCCATCGATTCATTATTTCTTTTAATTTCAGGAAAGGCAATGGGGCCAAATCCCATTTTTCTTTTCCTTCTTCCTGGTCCAGTACGATATGCTCAAATTGAAAAACCATGGAAAATTCACTGTCATCCGGATTGCTGTAAAGCTTCGCCTGCGCCGGCGTTGCGCTCCAGGCCTCTCCAACCGTTATTAAATCCTTTCCCTGGAAGGTTTCTCTGCTCATTTCCCGGATAAACGCATGAAGCTTCGGCCCATTGGCCGTGATTTTCTTATCCGGTTCCTTTGCTATCTGGTCAATCACATCCAGGCGGAAACCGCCCACTCCTTTTTCAATCCACCAGTGAATCATATCGTATATTTCCCGGCGTACCTTCGGATTCTCCCAGTTCAAATCCGGTTGTTTCACGGAAAACTGATGAAAATAATACTGCCTTATCCCGGGAACCCATTCCCAGGCGGAGCCTCCAAAGCAGGCCCGCATATCATTCGGCGGCTGCCCCTCTTCGCCGTCCCTCCAGATATAATAATCATGGTAAGGATTTTCACGGCTCTTTTTCGCCTCCTGAAACCAATGGTGTTCATCGGAAGAATGATTCAGCACCAAATCCATAATAATGCGTATATGATGTTTTTTTGCTTCCCGGATTAGGCGTTCCATATCGTCTATGCTTCCAAACATAGGGTCAATATCCTGATAATCCGAAATGTCATAGCCATTATCATCCTGGGGCGATTTACATACCGGCGACAGCCAGATGGCGTCAATCCCCAGTTTTTCCAGATAATCCAGCCGGCGGACAATACCGTTTAAATCTCCGATGCCGTCCCCGTTGCTGTCCTGATAGCTTCTTGGATATATCTGATAGATAACCGCTCTTTTCCACCATTTTTCCATAAAGACTACCTCACAATTTTAAAATAGTATTGATAAGCCCGGTATTCCCCGCCCTCCAGCGGCAACGGAATACCAATTTCTTTCAGAGCGTCCGCATCATAAATATTTCCGCTCTCCTGCTCCTGATAGCTTCTTCCGCTTTCCAGTCCCTTTAGCCGTACATAGCTAACGGTTAAATTTCCATGAACCTCCAGCATGACCACGCTGACAAGGGCCTCCGTACCGTCTTCCGATACAAATTCCCAGGCGGCGATATCCTCTTCAAAAGGATTGCTCAAACGATAGTAAAGACCGTTTTGGATAAGCGGTTCATAGCTGCGGTATTTTTTAATCTGCTCTTTAACGATTTCCTTCTCCGTTTCCGACAGATTGCCGAGATTCATTTCATAGCCGAAGGCTCCGGCCATGGCCACGACGCCTCTGGTATTTAAAGAGGTGATACGGCCGGTCTGTTCATTCGGAACAACCGAAACATGGGAACCGACGGCCGAAGCCGGATAACCGAAGGAGGTTCCGTACTGAATCCGAAGCCGGTCCAGCGCATCCGTATTATCGCTGCACCAAATCTGCGGTGTGTAATAAAGCATTCCCGCGTCGAACCGTCCGCCGCCGCCGCTGCACCCCTCGATGAGCAAATCCGGATACCGCGCCATCAGCCGTTCCAGGAAATCATACAATCCCAGCATATAGTCGTAGGCGATTCTTCCTTGTTCCGTGGCGGCCGATGAATACATATCGGTCATACTCCGGTTCATATCCCATTTGACATATTCGATATTTCCCTGGTCCAGTACATTGCACATCTGCTCAAAAATGGCATCCACAACGTCTTTTCTTGTGAAATCCAGAATCAACTGATTGCGTCCCAGTATCGGTTTTCTCCCCGCCGTCTGCAGGGCCCAGTCCGGATGCTTCCGGTACAGGTCGCTGTCCTCGTTGACACATTCCGGTTCAAACCAGATGCCGAATTTCATTCCAAGACCATTAATTTTTTCTATAAAATCCTTTAAAGGTTCTCCTAATTTTTCTTCATTGACAACCCAGTCGCCCAGGCTGCTGTTATCATCGTTTCGTTTGCCGAACCAGCCGTCGTCCATCACCAGCATTTCAATGCCAAGCTCTGACGCATGGACGGCCAGGTCATAAAGCGTCTGTCCGTCGAAATTAAAGTAAGCGGCTTCCCAGCTATTCACCAGAATCGGCCGTGACATTTCTTTATACTTCCCGCGGCACAGGCATTTACGGTAGCAGCGGTGGAGATTCTGCGACAATTTCGACAGTCCCTGGCTGCTGTAGGAAAGGACGGTTTCCGGCACAAGGAAGGTTTCCCCTTCCGCCAACGGATAGGTAAACTGTTCTTCCTGTAATCCCAGAAGCACCCGAATCTGATTATACTGGTCCATCTCGGCCTCGCCCTGAAAGCTTCCGCTGTACACAAAGGACATGGCGTAGCAGCCGCCAAAATCTTCATTTGTATCCGGCCGGGCCAGAATCATCAGGGGATTATACTGATGACTGGACGTTCCCCGGCGGCTTCCGATTTTAAATGAGCCATGGGTTACGGGTCTTCGCTGGAAATTCCGTTCCATCGCATGACGTCCGTAAAAACTGATGATATCATAATTGCCTGTCACAAAATCCAGGCAGGCGCTCTGAACTTTTTCCAGATACAGGGTGCCCTCTCCGGCATTGACAATCCGGGCGCTCCGTGTAATCACATCATATCCCGGAAGTACGCCATATAAGAGGACAACCTGAAGCTTTGTCACCGAATCTTCCAGAAGAATTTCCAGTGTCTCGGCCTCCCTTTCATCGGCATACACTGCTGGCAATCCTTTTATCCCATATTTTCCCTTTTTCACTTCATAGCTCTTATACCGCAGGTCGCAGCCATAAGAACCGTCGGCATTTTTCACAGCAATGGCAGGGCTTCGGAAATCGCCGTTTCCCTGACACGGAAACTCCTGAGGCAGCGCATCCATCGAATAGGTCCGGTCCGGTCCGACATCGTATGGAATTCCTGAAAATCCCCGGTCTGCATAGGTCAGCACATATTCCATTGTGCCTTCTGTTTTTCTTCCGTAGTAAAGATGTAATAAAAATCCATATTTATCCACCTGCATCTGATAAGTTGAATGGTCGGTGTGAAGTGTAAAAATGTTTTTGTTATTGTCAAAAAGTATCGCCATGTTGCCACTCCTTTTATTATTTTACAGCACCGTTTACGACGCCGTTCAAAATCTGTTTCTGACAAATCAGATAGAAAATCAGCAGCGGGAGCAATGCCAGCAAATAGGAAGCAAACGCCAGATTATAGTTTGTTCCGAACTGGGTCTGGAATGTCAACTGGGCCAAAGGCAATGTATTCATGTCGCTTCCGGACATGATAACCAATGGGGTCATAACGTCATTCCATGTTCCCAGGGCCGTCAGCACGGCAACCGTCGCATGCATCGGTTTCATAATCGGGAAGATGATACTCCAGTACGTCTTCCATGTACTTGCGCCGTCTACTCTGGCAGCTTCTTCCAGCGCTACCGGAATATTTGTCAGATATCCTGAATATAATAACACATTCATCGGCATATAGAATACCACATAGCAAATGATAACACCAACAATATTTGCGATTCCCAACTGGGCCGTCTGTTTTACCAACGGCATCATCAAAATGGCAAATGGTACGAACATACCGCTGACTATGAATAAGTATACGAATTTATAAAATTTACTCTTTGCTTTATTACGGCCAATGGCATATCCAATCAGCGAATGAATCACGATGGAGATAACCACGGTAATTCCCGTAACGACAATACTGTTAAATAATGAACCCCAGAAATCTGTCACCCGCATGGCCTCGGCAAAATTGTCAAGACTCCAGCTCTTTGGCAGGGATAAAATGCCTGAAATGCTGTTCGTCATTTCACTTGGCTGTTTGAAGGCAATGACAACCGTCATGTACAGAGGAAATATAATGGTAATCAATCCGAGAATCAACAATATTGTTACCGGCCAGTTTATATCACTTTTTCTTCTCATTATAACTGTTCCTCCTTTTTACCTGTAATTGTCATCTGGGCTACGGAAATTATAACAATCATGATAAAGAAGATGACGGCATTGGCGCTCTGGAAACCAAACTGTCCGCCGGCCATACCATTGTTATAAATCAGGTAGGAGATGGACTCCGTACTCTGGGCAGGTCCACCCTTTGTTAAAGCCACGATTTGGTCAAATACCATCAGGAAGTTCTTCATACAAAGGACCATATTGATACTGAAAAACGGCAGTATCAGCGGGAAAGTCAGCTTTTTAAATTTTATCCAGCCGGAAGCGCCGTCGATGGCGCCGGCCTCATAAACATCCTCCGGCACGGTCTGTAAACCGGAGATATAAATAATCGTGTTCATCGCAATGGACTGCCATGCACATACGATAACGATGGCCACCCAGGCCCACCGGGTACTCGCCAGCATACTTGTTCCGTCACCGCCGAGCATCTGCATAAATGCCGGCAAAATATAGGCAAAGAAATAGTTGAAGATATAACCGACAACCAATGAGCCTAAAATCTGAGGAATAAAATAGAACCCTCTTAATGCGCTCTTAAATTTAATTTTACTGTTTAATCCAAGGGCCAGAAGCAAACTGATAACATTAACGACAATCGTTGTCACTACCGCCAGCTTAATGGTAAACAGGTAGGATTTTCCGACACGGGCATCCTGAAATAAGTCAATGTAATTGCGCAGGCCAACCCAATCATAACTTCCGTATCCTTTATAGTTGGTGAAACTATAAATAAAACCTCGAATCAACGGTATCGTATTAAAACCGATAAACAATATAAGTATCGGAATTGTCATCAGCAAAAACGTCCGTTTTGTTTCGTTCATTTTCTTTTTATCATTCATTGTTTCCTCTCCCCTCTGATTATTCTCCGTGTTCGGCTTCATAATCTTTTACCAATTGAATGATATCCCGATTATACCGCGTCCAGTCTTTATCAAATTTCGCCAGGAAGGCATCCACATCCTGTTCAATGAGTAAGGTCTGAATCTGTGCGTCCACCGCCATTTCTGACGGATAATAGTGGTCCTGATAGTCCGTCATTTTTCCCTCGGAAATGTATTCCCGCATGCCGTCGACCTCCGATGCAAGTTCAAATTCTTCATCCTTACATGGAACAGCATTCTGATTATCCAGATAAGCCTGTACATTATCATGTTCTAACAAGAAATCCAGCACTTCATAAGCAGCTTCTTTATTTTTACATGCACTCGTTACACAAAACTGTAAATCCACACCTGAGTTCAATACATTATCTTCTTTGTTGTTGCTTCCCGGCATAACAAAGGAATCGATATTCATATCCGGATTTACGGATTTAATCTGAGGAACCGCATAGCTTCCGATGGTATACATGGCGGACTGGCCATTCGCAAAGGCCGTACATGCATCGTTATATCCGAAAGCAAACGGTCCGGATTCACCGTATTGAAGCAGCGTCAGCATCTTTTCAGCAACCTCCGCATAAGCCTCCGTAAATGTCGCTTCCCCGCGGTTCACCTGTTTGCATATATCCGCGTCGGCCAGGTCTACGGCCATGGCGTTCCATGGAGCCAGACAGGTCCATGTATCCTTAAAACCGAAATAAAACGGAAGGATTCCCTCGCTTTGAATCTCCTCGCAAAGCTCAATAAGCTCGTCCCATGTTTCCGGGATTTCCCATCCATGTTCTTCAAACATATCCCGGTTATAAAGAATTCCGGCCGCATTTGCCACATAAGGCACGCCGTAGGTTCCCTCCGTCGGAACGAACTCCAGGCCCTCCAGGATGTCCACATAGGAAGATTTTATTGTGGAAAGTCCCTCATAATCCGAAACATCCATCAATATCTCCGCGTCGACAAAATAGGAATAGTTGATATCTCCCCCAATACCGATGATATCCGGATAGTCTTCCCTCGTAAATCGGGTTTTCAGAACAGTCATGGCGTCATTCGGAGCTTCGATTTTCAACAGAATATCATCGTGAGTTGCGTTGAATTCTTCCTCCAGCTGTTCAAATACGTCTACCGCTTCTGGTTTGTAGTGAACCAATTCAATGACGGTCTTTCCGTCTGCCGCTTTGCCGGCGCCGCCGCAGGCTGTCAATAGCGCCGATGCCGCAATCGCAGAAATCAGAAGGACACTTAATTGCTTCTTTCTTCTCATTTTCTCCCTCTCTCCTTTACAAGAAAAAGCTGTTTATTTGTGCTAAAATAATAATAACATACCATTATGCGTCCAATAAATAGCACCTTTTCGGGCTTTATATGCCTTTATGCTATTTTTATCTTATCTGATAAAAGTCGTCTAGCATTTTGCTATATTTCAGGTTATAATTGTAAAAAGGACGCATTTTTACCGACTTTAATAAAGGAGGAAACCTATGGAAAACTGGATTTTTTCTATCTTTCCAAATGAAACTTTTGTCGACCTTGGCCTCTATCAGTTTGGCTGGGAAAAATGTTTTCCTTCCCATTCTTTTGGTCCGGCCGCACGAAATCACTTCCTATTCCATTATGTGATTTCCGGAACCGGAGAATTAAGGGCCAACGACTCTAAAGGGGTCACCCAGACCTATCAGATAAAAAGCGGTCAGGGCTTTATGATTTTCCCCGGACAGATTACGACTTATACCGCAGACCAAAATCTTCCATGGGAATATGCATGGCTGGAATTTGACGGACTGAGGGTGAAAGAAGCCATCGAAATCGCCGGAATATCTGTGGACCAGCCCGTATATCATGCCAAGCTCAAGGACCTCCGGGAAGAAATGATGAAAGAAATGATGTACATTATCCATAATAAAGATGCCTCTTCTTTTCATCTCATCGGACATCTCTATCTGTTTATGGATTACCTGACCCGCTCCGCTGCCTTTTTAAATATGCCGAAGGGCAGCAAGCTTCAGGATTTTTATATAAAAGAAGCCCTGTCCTTTATTGAACAGAACTTTCAGAATGATATTTCTGTGGAGGATATCGCCTCCACTTGCGGACTTAATCGGAGCTATTTTGGAAAAATCTTTAAAAACGCCGTCGGGAAATCACCCCAGGAATTTTTACTCAATTACCGGATGGTTAAAGCCACCGAGCTTTTAAAGCTGACCCAGCTCTCCATCGGGGACATCAGCAACGCCGTCGGTTATGACAACCAGCTTCATTTTTCCAGAGCCTTTAAAAACATTTACGGCATCTCCCCAAGAGAATGGCGTAAACAAAACCGGATTTCCATTTAGGCCGCTCCGGATAATTGCAAAAAAACCGCTGTGCCACAGCCCGAAGCTGTGATACAGCGGTTTAATTGTAATGTAATAATTTTTCTATAATACTTTTGAAAGGAAATCTTTCAACCGGTCGTTCTGCGGATTTCCAAAGAATTCTTCCGGTGTATTCTGTTCAAGAATATAGCCGTCGGCCATAAACATGACTCTGGAAGCCACTTCCCTGGCAAAGCCCATCTCATGGGTAACCACAACCATGGTCATACCGTCATTGGCCAACTGCTTCATCAGGTCCAGCACCTCGCCGACCATTTCCGGGTCCAGCGCCGATGTCGGTTCGTCGAAAAGCATGACCTCCGGGTTCATCGCCAGGCTGCGGACAATGGCAATACGCTGTTTTTGTCCGCCGGAAAGCTGGGCCGGATAGGCCTCCGCCTTATCCTCAAGGCCGACCCGTTTCAAAAGCTCCATCGCTTTTTTGTCCGCCTCTTCTTTTGTCATTATTTTCAGCTTCACCGGAGCCAGTGTAATGTTATCTTTAATCGTCAGATGGGGAAACAGGTTAAAATGCTGAAATACCATACCCATCTTCTGACGAATCTGATTGACTTCTTTGGATTTTGCCTCGGTAATATCCTTTCCCTCAAACACAATATGACCAGAGGTCGGCTTTTCCATTAAATTCAGGCATCGTAAAAATGTACTCTTCCCCGAGCCGGAAGGTCCGACAATAACAACCTTTTCCCCCTGCTCAATATGTTCATTTAAGTCTTTAAGAACATGATTGTCGCCAAAGACCTTATCGAGATGCTTAACGTCTATCACTCTGGGCCAGCCTCCTTTCAAACATTGCCAGTAATTTGGTCAGGATAATAACAACCACCAGATACATGGCCGCCGTAATCAGAAGCGGAGGCAGCAAATCGTAGGTAATCGCACCCACATTCTGGGCCGCCTTGGTCACGTCCCGCACCGCAATGGTTCCGACAATGGCCGTTTCCTTAATCAGCACGATGAATTCATTGCCAAGGGCCGGAAGGATATTTTTAATTGCCTGCGGCATAATGATGCTGGTCATCGTCTGCCCCCAGCCAAGGCCGAGAGAACGCCCCGCTTCCATCTGTCCCGCATCCACGGCTTCGATTCCCGCACGGATAATCTCCGCCACATAGGCGCTAGAATTAATGCCGAAGCAAAGGACGGCCGCCACAATCGGCGACGTATTCATCCGCGCAAAAATGATAAAGTAAATAATAAGAAGCTGAACATAAACCGGAGTTCCCCGGATAATACCGATATAGATATTGGCGAGCCAGTTGAGAAGGGTCAACAGGATATTTTTCTCCACATGATTTGCCGTATATTTGATGATAGCCAGAATCAATCCGACGGCCACACCGAGCAACACGGCAAAAAGCGATATAATTAAAGTGGTCTTAAAACCATTCAGATAGGCCACATAGCGGTCGCTCACTAAAAATGCTTTTTCAATTCTGATATTAACCAATCACCCACACCGTTACCTCAATCTTATTTTGTTGTATGATTAATGGTAAATTCATCAATCTTACCGTCATCAACAAGCTGCTGTAATACTTCGTTCATCTGGTCAAGAAGCTCCGTATTTCCCTTCTTTACTGCAATTGCATATTTGTCTGTGAAAAGCTCGCCGTCGAGAATCTCCAAATCATCGTTGGCCGCTACAAGCTGTTCAGCCGGCAGAGAATCCATGACGATGCAGTCAAGCTTGTCATTTTTAAGCTCCAGAGCGGCTTCCGCATATTTGTTGAACTGTTTTACTTCACAGCCCAAATCATCGGTACAATAGAAATCGCCGGTGGTTCCTGTCTGAACGCCGACAACGGTGCCTTCTGTCACATCTTCTACGGAAGCAATTTTACCTGCGTCCTTTTTCACAACAACAACCTGTTTGGAGGTTGCATATTCAATCGTGAAATCCATTTCCTCCTGGCGTTCCGGCGTTACGGAAATACCTGCGGCTGCGAAATCAACAACGCCCTGCTGTACGGCCAGCAATGCGCCGTCAAAGGTCATATTCTGGATTTCCAGTTCTTTACCCATAGCTTTTGCGATTTCATTGGCGATATCCACATCCACACCGATAACGGTCTCGCCGTCCTCTGTGTACTCATATGGCGCAAAACCGGCCTCTGTAGCCATCACCAATTTACCGGAATTTTCAGCAGCTGCGCTTTCACCTGCTGTCTCTGCGGTTGTCTCTGCGACTGTATCGGCGGTTGTCTCTGCGGCCTTTGTCTCCTCGGTTTTGGAGCTGCAGCCAGCCATCATGGATACGGCCATAGCCATCACACATGCGAAACTTAACATTCTTTTCATTGTCTCTCTCCTCCTGATAAATGATATCTAAATATTTAACATTCTACAGTATACAATGAATGTTCCCAAAAATGCAAGTATTTTCGCATAAAAATACATCAAAATACAATAAGCTCCCCGTCGGCCACGGCACAGTAACATTCTTCCAGTTTCTCAATCCCGGCTTTTGCGCCGGTCGCCTCCACAATTTCCTTGCAAAGCCCCTCAGAAAGCCCTTTTTCTATCCATATTTCCATGACAACCCGCTCCGTATATTCGGTATTTACTGTAATTGCCCGGCTTTTTCCAAGAATATACTGAATCTTTCCGATTCCATTATAATCTGTATAAATTTTCATTCGACAGCTCATCATTTTTTCCACAATCATACTGTTTGCAAGGCCTTCGCTGACCGCCTGGCCATAGGCCCGGACAAGTCCGCCGGTTCCTAAAAGAGTTCCGCCAAAGTACCGGGTAACAACGACGCAGACATTGTGAAGCCCGGCACCCAAAAGTACGTCCAGCATGGGCTTTCCCGCTGTTCCCGACGGCTCGCCGTCATCGCTGCATCTGGAAATCTCATTCCTCTCCCCGATGACAAAGGCATGACAATGATGCCTTGCATCCCAATATTTCTTTTTAATTTTTTCAATAAACGCTGCGGCGTCCTCTTCCGAATTCACCGGGCATACGGTTGCTATAAAACGGGATTTTTTTTCAGTAATTTCGCCCTCGCCGCCCCGGTAAACAATCTTAATTCCGTCCATCCTGTTTAAATCCTTTCGATTTCATATGATATATTACCCAGTGTACCATTAAATCGGATATAATTCAAAATTTTCTTTGCTTTCATTGCATATCTTTGTTATAATGTACATTTGTAAAGGAGGATATAATTTTATGGACTACAGTAAACACGGAACACATAAAAAAGAGAAACGCGTACGTTCTGATATCCCTAAAGCCAAACACAAAGTCAGTTTTAATATATTCCGCATTTTCATTTTCGCCTTAATTGCCGTCGGCGTCATGGGCATCGCTGCGGCCGCCGGCGGAATGAGGGGTGTTTTGGACAGCGCCCCGCAGATTAGTGTGGAGGATGTTATTCCCGAAGGTTATAAGTCCTTTATCTACGACAGGGACGGTAACCTGCTGACTCAGCTTTATCAGCCGGAAACCAACCGTATCCAGAAAAGCATCAGCGAAATGCCGGAAGTTCTCCAGAACGCCTTCATTGCCCTGGAGGATTCACGTTTCAGAGAGCATAATGGTATCGACCCGAAGGGTATTATCCGTGCCTTTGTCGTCGGCATCACCTCCGGCGATTTCTCCGAGGGCGCCAGCACCATCACCCAGCAGCTTCTGAAAATCAACGTTTTCGGCGGCGGTGATGAGGACTCGATGCTTTTAAAATTTAAACGTAAATTCCAGGAACAGTATCTGGCTCTTGAGCTTGAAAAGACGATGACGAAGGACCAGATTCTGGAAGCCTACTTAAATACCATTAACCTGGGCGCTTCCACCTACGGTGTCGAAGCCGCTTCCCAGAGATATTTCGGCAAGTCCTGTTCGGAGGTCAACGCTTCCGAGGCCGCCGTTCTCGCAGGCATTGCAAAAAGTCCGACCTGGTACGACCCTATCTACTATCCGGAAAATAACAAAGAACGCCGGGACAAAACCCTGGAAAACATGCTTGAGCAGGGATACCTGACTCAGGAAGAATATGACGAGGCGATGGCCGACGACGTTTACAGCCGTATCGCGGCCCATGCCGAAGAACAGAGCGAAGAAAAGACGATTTTCACTTATTATGAAGATGCCGCCATCCGTCAGGTCCTTCAGGACCTTCAGGACCAGCTTGGCTATACAGAAGACCAGGCCATCAATAAACTTTACGGCGGCGGCCTGAAAGTGTATCTGGCCCAGGACAACCAGATGCAGAATATTGTCGATGAAGAATATCACGATGATTCCAACT
This sequence comes from uncultured Lachnospiraceae bacterium, assembly GCA_902489645.1. Taxonomy (GTDB): domain Bacteria; phylum Bacillota; class Clostridia; order Lachnospirales; family Lachnospiraceae; genus Frisingicoccus. The sequence goes on from CABUAW010000013.1 coordinate 41,199, forward strand.
TTGGCTATAACAACGCCCTTGGTCTTGAGTGGCGCTGTTCCGTTCAGGAAGAGGACGGAAGCGTATCCAATTACGACCAGCTGACCATGCAGTATTGGTACTGGAATAATGAAAACTCCAGCTTCCGTCTGATTTACAACAATGCCGATGAAGCCTGGGGCGATATCAACCACTATAAAGAAGCCATGGGTATTACCGCCGAAAATACGCTGGCAGAAACCTTTGACCAGCCATACGCTCTCCAGTCCTCCTTCGTATTGATGGACCAGAGAACCGGAGAAGTGAAGGCGATTGCCGGCGGCCGGAATGAAAAGAAAGAAAGCTTATCTTTCAGCCGTGAAACCCAGTCAACCCGTCAGCCGGGTTCCTGCTTCAAGGTTCTCGGATGCTATCTTCCGGGTATTGACGCGGCCGGACTGACGCTGGCCAGCACGAAAAACGATGCGCCGTACACAACGCCGGCCGGTTACACACCGAGCAACTGGTATTCCGGTTACTGGGGACTGACCACCGTGCGTAAAGCCATTACCCAGTCCATGAACGTTGTAACGACCAAATTCTTTGTGGAGGACGTTACGCCGGAATTAGCGATTGACTACTGCCGCAAGCTGGGCATTACCACACTGACCGACAGCGATTATGTGGAATCCTTCGCCCTCGGCGGCCTGACCTACGGTGTCACCAACCTGGAAATGACCGGAGCCTATGCGGCCATCGCCAATGGCGGCAAATATGTCCGTCCTGTATTCTACACCAAGGTTGTTGACAGAGACGGCAATGTCCTTCTCGATAACACAAACCCGGAAGGCGAACAGGTCATCAAAGAGTCTACGGCCTACCTGCTGACAAGCGCCATGCAGGATGTTGTCACTCAGGGTACGGGAACGTCCGCCCGGTTAAGCGACGGTATGGACGTTGCCGGAAAAACCGGTACAACCACCGACAGTAAAGACCTCTGGTTTGTCGGTTATACGCCTTATCTGACAGCCGGTATCTGGCTTGGCTACGACCAGAGCTACTCCATGGAAGGTCAGTTATCTGAAACCGAACATGAATATTTATGGGCCCGGATTATGAATCGTATTGATTCGGAATGTGGTTATGAACCAACCACCTTCACCGTTCCGGATTCGGTAGGCACACGAACTGTCTGCTCCAAATCCGGCAAGCTTGTTGGAACTTCCGTATGTACGCCGATTACCGAGTATTTTGATTTAAATTCACTACCGAGCGGTTATTGTAATGACCACATTGGCGCAACCATCTGTGATGTCTGTGGTGGCATTGCGGGACCGAACTCTCCAAGTACCACATACAAGGAATATAGCTCTGCGTCAGAGATTCCTACATTCACATGTACGTGTGAACCGGAAACGGAAACAAAGGATACGGAATCCCCGACATCTCCTGGCGGTACGGATACGCCGACGCCAACAGAGCCGCCGGTAACACCGACGGACCCGACAGCCCCAACGCCTGTGGGTTAAACATCGCAACAAAAAGACCTGAATTTGAAAATTCAGGTCTTTTTTATACGTTATTTCTTCATCTTTGGATTAAAAATCAGAGAAGCCAGATAGGACATCAGCAGCGAAGCGCTGATTCCTATGGACGAAGCGTTAAAGCCGCCTTTAAATACCCCGATAAAGCCTTCTTCATTAATGGCGTTCCGAACACCTTCCCACAGGGAATAGCCAAAGCCGCAGAGAGGTACGGTGGCTCCCGCTCCTGCAAAATCCACGAGAGGTTTATAAATCCCCAACACCCCGGCCGCGATACCGAGACAGACAAGAAGTACCATAATCCTTCCCGGAAGCAGCTTTGTCCGGTCCATCAGTATCTGAACCAGTCCGCAAATCAGACCGCCCACGAGAAAAGCCTTGACAAACATCATCTTAATCTTCCTTTCCATATATACATTTGCTGACCGCCGTCTGCGGATTCAGCCTGCAGATTCATATGGAAAGTATGTGCAAAAACGGCTGTAATATACGCCCTTTACCTTTTCAAAATACCGCTCTCATCGATAATCCTTACAATCTTTTCCATTGTCGGAACATCCCGAACCAGCGCAAAACGGACATAGCGGCTGCCAAGGCTTCCGAAGCTGCTGCCCGGTGTACACAGAACCCCGGTCTTTTCCGCCAAATCCATACAAAACTGTTCCGAGGAAACATAGCCTTCCGGAATCGGAGCCCAGGCAAACATCGTTCCCTCGCTGTCCGGCACATTCCAGCCGATACGGCGCAGTCCGCCGCAAAGTGCGTGATTTCGGCGTTCATATTCCTCGCACTGGGCCAAAACCGCATCCTGAGGGCCGTTCAAAGCCGCAATGGCGCCATACTGTACCGGTTTAAAAACACCATAATCAATCTGGGAACGAACCGTTTTAAATTTATCGATAATCTCTCTGTTGCCAACAACAAAAGAAATCCGGGCGCCCGTCAGATTGTAGGATTTTGACAATGAATAAAATTCCGCGCCGACATTCTTTGCCCCTTCATAGGCCAGGAAGGAACCGCCCCTTCTTCCCCCATAAATAATGTCCGAATAGGCATTATCATGCAGCACAATAATCTCATATTTTTCCGCAAACCGGATAAGCGCTTCATACATGGCATCATCGGCCGTCACACAGACCGGATTCAGCGGATAAGAAACAATGATAAACTTCGCTTTCTTTGCCACATCCTCCGGGATACTGTCAAAATCCGGCAGAAAATGATTCTCCGGTTTCAAATCATAGGTCACAGGTCTGGCGCCGCACAGGAAAGGTCCGACGGAAAAAATCGGATACCCCGGATTCGGCACGAGAACGATATCCCCCGTGTCACACAGGGCCATGGCAATATGGGCAATCCCCTCCTGAGAACCATTAATCGACATAATTTCGTCATGTTCAATATGTACACCATAGCGCCGTTCATAATGTCCGGCGACAGCCTCCAAAAGCTCCGGCATATCTACAAGAGAATACTTATAATTTTCCGGCGCCGCACAGGCTTTACAAAAAGCCTCCATCACATGGGGCGCCGGTTTAAAATCCGGCGTCCCCACGGACAGGTTATAAACCTCTCTGCCCTGACGCAGAAGTTCTTCTTTTTTTTCATTTAAAATGGCAAATATTCCGGCTTCAAAGCTGTCCAGACGCCCGGCAAAATGAAAATTCATCATCAATCGCTCCTTCAAATATTTTATCCTGATGTATTTATTATAGACCAATCATCCGCCCATTTCAAGCACTACACCATGGGCAATCCCCGGAATACTCAGCCCTTCATTGAAACTGATTTTTGACAAAAGAGCGCCCGTCGGCACAAAAAGCACCCGTTTCCATTTTCCGGTTTCCAACTGATTCATAATATAACTGCATAACGTCACCGCAGAGCAGCCGCAGCCGCTGCCGCCGGCATGGGTATCCTGCGTCTCATGGTCAAAAATCTCAATGCCGCAGTCCATATGGCTGCCCTCTATGTCAAAACCCTCTTCACGCATTAATTCCAATAAAATCTTCTGTCCGACATTTCCCAAATCCCCGGTGATAATCCGGTCATAGTCCTCCGGCTTCCGGTTCATATCCTTCAGATGGTTTGCAATGACAAAGGCTGCGGCCGGAGCCATACAGGCCCCCATATTCTGTGAGTCCTTGATACCGTAATCCACAATTTTTCCCGTTGTCACGGCGGAAATGCGCACACATTTTTCCGCCGCCTGTTCGGAACACTCCTCCGCATTTTCCAGAACAACGGCACCGCTTCCAGTGACCGTCCATGTAGCCGCCAGCGACCTCTGATTTCCATAGCCGAGAGGATAACGAAACTGTTTTTCCGCACTGGCAAAATGACTGGAGGTGACCGCCACGGCCCGTCCGGCAAAACCGCCGTCCACCGCCATGGAAGCAAGACTTAACGACTCGCCCATTGTCGAGCAGGCGCCGTAAAGTCCGAAATGGGGAATATGAAGTTCCATCACGCCAAAGGAAGTGGCGATTGTCTGCCCCAGCAAATCGCCTGCGAAAAGGTAATCCACATCCTCCGGGCGCAGGAAAGATTTATCCAGGGCCTTTAACACAGCCATATACTGGAGCTGTCCTTCCGCCTCCTCCCAACTGTTCTGTCCCATCATCGGGTCTTCGCATACCGTATCGAAATAGCTCCCCAGCGGCCCCTCCGCTTCCTTTTGTCCGACAACGGCCGCATAGCTGCGAATCAACGGCGGCTTTTCAAACAGCACCGTATATCTCCCCTGCCTTTTCTTTCCCATAAAATATCCCTCCTATACTAAACCGATACTTGTCAGAATCCAGTAAATCATTCCAAAAAACCAGCTTGTCACAATGCCGTATAAAATGACCGGCCCGGCAATATTAAAAATCTGGCTGCCGATACCGAACACCTGGCCCTCCCGCTTAAACTCAATGGCGCAGGAAGCGACCGAATTGGCAAATCCGGTAATCGGCACCAGATATCCGGCCCCGGCAAATTTCGTGATTGGTCCCACCAGATTAAATCCGGTCAAAAGAACACTGATTAAAATTAAAACAAGGGTCGTATAATTATTGGCCAGCGTGTGCATCATTCCCTGGGATTTAAACCAGTTATACAGGCATTGGCCAATCACGCAAATAACCCCTCCGCTGACAAAGGCCTTGCCAAATGACAGCCAGCCGTTGACCTTCGGCGTCACATTTTCCACATATGCCTGATATTCTTTTTGATTCATTTTAAATCGCCTCCCTAAAAGAAAAAATCTATAATGCCTCCGGCTGCTTTACCGAGGGCTATGGACCATATAAAGGCCTTCATCCCCTGTCTGAGCCTCAGACGGTGAAACAAAATCGGAAAGACATTGACAACCTCCGCCAGGGCTCCGATAAAGCATCCCACATAAATCCCGATAAATAAACCAAAGAATCCCATCACCGCCGACAGACCGACGGGAACCGGCCACTGATATACATAGAGAACATTTCCAATCATACCTCCGGCCATAAAGCAAACTTCATACCAGCGAATGTGTTTGGCGCTGTGTGTCACCTGGGCCAGACGATTCAAAACACCGATGGTGGCAATCAGTGCAAACAATGCGGCTGCCACCGTAAATCCGGAGGCCGCTCCGATAAAGGCCAATCCCACACTTTTCATCGATTATTCCTCCACATCCAAAGATTTTCCCCGCCGGTCCGAAGATTTCACATAGGCATCGACCATATCCTGTTCGTACTTGTCCATCTGTATTTCCATAGCCGTCGGACTGCGCCGCCCTTTCTTTTCAAAATGATTAAAAAACACCAGAATTCCAAGGGCAATCCCTACCGAATACGTCAATTCCAAAATTCCATTGCCGCTGTCGGGCCCCATAAACATGTCATAGAGTGTGGCAAAGACATCTGCCACGCCCGCGTCCTCATTGTAGGTCATAATTGAAAAGGCTGCGCCAAAAAAGGTTACCAAACTGACCAGCGCCACCTGAATAGCGCCCCACAGTTTGGAGGGCTTTTTGCCGGAAATTAAATCCACCAGACAATCGCTTTCGCCGATGGAATGAAGTTCCACATTCTCTCCCAGAGTCCTTATAACCTTCTCATAAATATAAAGAATTGAAATGACTTCTTTTTCGCCGTCCTCTTTCTCAAAGGAAAAGACCAGAACCTCCTCCGTCCGTTTCTTTATCCCTTCATCCTCACAATAAACGCTGGCCAGAGACGCCAGCCGGACGTCTCTCTGGCTCACCCGGACGTGGGCATCTAATTTAATATAAATATCCGTTTTCAAATGCTCCAAAGGCCGTCATCCCCTTCTCCCGGAACATTATATCCACTGTCCACAAAAACCGCATCCTCATAGGTTGTCTGTCCCACATCCGATGTCCAATGATTCCACAGATACAGCCAGAAAACAGCGGCGGCGGTTGTCAATATCAGGCATATGAAAATTTTAAAACCCCGTGTTTCGTGCATTTTCATCACTCCTTTGAGCCTTATTATTCCTGTCCGACACAAAAAAATACATCTTTTGAAAAAAATGCTTTTTCAAAAGATGTATTCTTTAAAATATTATTCAATTATTTACAAACATTCACCGGCGCGCCGTCGAGATAAGCATAGACATTATCAAAAACAATCTTTGCCCGGCGAATCATAGACTCTTCGGAAATAAATGCCTGATGCGGCGTCAATAATGTATTCTTTGCATGAAGTATCGGGTAATCTTCCGGAATCGGAGGCTCCATATCAAATACGTCCAGGCAGGCAAAGCCTAATTTATCTTCATTTAATGCCTGAGCCAGAGCCGCATTATCGACAATCGGCCCGCGGGCACAGTTGATGAATACGGTATCCGGTTTCATCAGCGCAATCTTGTCGGCGCTGATAAAGCCCCGTGTGCTGTCGTTCAACGGCATATTTAAAGAAACGATATCACTTTCGGATAATACTTCCTCCAATGATTTATATTCAATTCCAAGAGCCTTTGCCTCTTCGGACTGACTCCGGTTATATGCGATAACCTTTGCTCCGAAGGCCAGGAACAGTTTTGCGGCAACCATACCAATCTTTCCAAGACCGATAATACCAACGGTGCGTCCACAGATTTCACGGCCGCCAATACCGGCGCTTGTACCGCCTTTACGCACAACATCGTTTGCCTTTGCCACATTTCGAAGACCGTCAATCGCCATACCGATAACCAGCTCGGCCACTGTCTGATTGGAATACCCCGCCGCATTACAAATCATAATATCTTTATCTTTGCAGGCCTTCACGCCAATATGGTCGATTCCCGTAAACGCTACGGAAATCATCTTCAATGCATCGGCAGCTTCCACAACCTCCGCCGGATATGGATTATTGGCAATCATAACAATATCGCAGCCAGCCGTACGTCTTTTAAGCTCTTCGACATCGGTTGTCTTTGTATCATAATAACAAAATTCGTGACCCCTGTCTTTTAATCCCTGTGAAAGTTCGTCCAATACAGCCTGTGATACCCCAATCGGCTCTAATAAACTGATTTTCATACAAAAAACTCCTCCTCGATGTAATTCTTAATATCATCCTTTCGGGCATACGCCCGCATATCTATAATACCCCAAATACGGGTGAAATGCAATCTTA
>CABUAW010000014.1 GCA_902489645.1 uncultured Lachnospiraceae bacterium
ACGGGGAATCTTTTCCAATGAGGCCGGCCTTGGAACAGGCTCTATCGCCCACGCCTGTGCAGATACACAGAAACCTGTAAAACAGGGCTTTTTCGGGATTTTTGAAGTATTTACGGATACGATTTTAATTTGTACATTGACCGCATTGGTTATTTTATGCAGCGGTGTACCGGTAGGCTACGGCAGTGCGGCCGGTGCGGAACTGACGATTCTTGGCTTTACATCGACGTATGGCAATTGGGTGTCCGTTTTTACGGCGGTGGCCATGTGCTGTTTTGCCTTCTCAACGATTATCGGATGGGGCCTTTACGGCGCCCGGTGTATTGAGTTCCTGTTTTCATCGAAGATTATTAAACCATTTATGGTTATCTATTCTCTGGTGGCTATTTTAGGTGCGACGGTGGATTTGGGATTATTGTGGAGTATTGCCGAAACGTTTAACGGCCTGATGTCCATTCCGAACCTGATTGCCTTGTTTTTGCTGTCAGGTACGGTTGTCAGATTGGTCAAAGAATATTTTGATGCGGAAGGAAAAGAATAAATATGTAAAAAGCGGTGGAATTTTGGAAGAACTTTCAGATTTCCGCCGCTTTTATGAATTGTTTTGAATTACTTTATTTGTTTATAAAAATTTGAAAAATAGTTGTTTCGTGTCAACAATTGTGTTAAAATATTAATGAGGCGGCAAATATGAAAAAGGAGGATGGATATGAGCGTTGAATTGTTAGACAAAACCAGGAAGATTAATAAGCTTCTTCATAATAATAATTCTAATATGGTTGTTTTTAACGATATATGTGAGGTTTTAAGTGACATATTGGAGTCAAATATCCTTGTTATCAGTAAAAAGGGTAAAATTTTGGGAATTAAGAATCGGACGGGACAGCCATGTATTCATCAGTTAATCAGTGATAGTGTCGGCGGTCATATCGATTCAATGTTGAATGAACGCTTACTCAGCGTACTTTCGACAAAAGAGAATGTTAATTTATTAACACTTGGATTTTCATGTGATAATGTATCGACTTATGAAGCGATTATTACGCCGATTGATATTGCTGGTGAGCGTTTGGGAACATTATTCATTTACAGAAATGATAATTCCTATCAGATTGATGATATTATTTTGAGTGAGTATGGAACGACGGTCGTGGGGCTTGAGATGCTTCGCTCCGTGAATGAGGAAAGTGCAGAAGAGTCAAGAAAGCTTCAGGTTGTAAAATCCGCCATCAGTACACTGTCGTTTTCGGAGCTGGAAGCCATTACCCATATTTTTGAGGAGCTGGATGGTAATGAGGGCATACTCGTGGCCAGTAAGATTGCGGACCGCGTTGGAATTACCCGCTCGGTTATTGTAAATGCTCTGCGTAAATTTGAAAGTGCCGGGGTGATTGAATCCCGTTCCTCCGGCATGAAAGGAACCTATATTAAGGTCATCAATGACGCGGTATTTGACGAATTGAAGAAAATAAAAAATTAGGTATAAAGGGCTTGCTTAATGCGAGCCTTTTGTGTTATAATCCTATTTTGTAAAAATATGACACGTGGGTCGATTTTCAGGCAGGTGCCGATTGCTGGTCGCCTGAAAAGATGAAATCCACGGATGTAAAAACCAATGGAGGTATGATTATGAGCGTTATTTCTATGAAACAGCTGCTGGAAGCCGGCGTACATTTCGGACACCAGACAAGAAGATGGAACCCTAAGATGGCTGAGTACATCTACACAGAGAGAAATGGTATTTATATCATTGACTTACAGAAATCTGTAGGTATGGTAGATGATGCTTACAACGCAATCAAAGATATCGTTGCAGACGGAGGAACGATTCTTTTTGTCGGAACAAAGAAACAGGCTCAGGACGCTATCCGCACAGAGGCAGAACGCTGCGGTATGTTCTATGTAAATCAGAGATGGCTTGGCGGTATGCTGACAAACTTCAAGACAATTCAGAGCCGTATTACACGACTGAAACAGATTGAAGCTATGGCTGAAGACGGTACATTTGATGTATTACCTAAGAAGGAAGTTATTGCACTGAAGAAAGAATGGGAAAAACTTGAGAAAAACCTTGGCGGTATCAAGAACATGAAGAGAATCCCGGATGCAATCTTCGTTGTAGACCCTAAAAAGGAAAGAATCTGTGTACAGGAAGCTCATGTATTAGGTATTCCGTTAATCGGTATCGCAGATACAAACTGTGACCCGGAAGAACTGGATTATGTAATCCCAGGTAACGATGATGCAATCCGTGCGGTGAAATTAATCGTTTCCAAGATGGCAGATGCAGTTATCGAAGCAAACCAGGGTGTTCAGATGGACGATGCTGAAGAAGCAGCAGAGGAAGTTGCTGAATAATCAGGGCTTACGACTTAAAGTGCTGTCTCAAAATTAGTTTTAATCTTGAGACAGCTTTTTTAAGCAAACAAAACATGGCGCCGGGGAACCCGGCCTGTGATGAAAAAACGAAAAGAATTAAGAAAATAAATAATAAAGAAAAATTTATGGAGGAATGAATCATGGCAATTACAGCAGCAATGGTAAAAGAATTAAGAGAACTCACCGGAGCAGGTATGATGGATTGTAAAAAAGCTCTGAACGAAACAAACGGAGATAAAGAGAAAGCCGTTGAATTCTTAAGAGAAAAAGGTCTTGCAGCTATCGCTAAGAAAGCAAACAGAATTGCAGCAGAAGGTCTTGTGGCAACAATCCTTTCTGATAATCATAAAACTGGCGCAATCGTAGAAGTCAACAGTGAAACAGACTTCGTTGCAAAGAACGCAGAATTCCAGGCTTATGTTGCAAGAGTAGCAGCACAGGCACTGGCTACAAGCGTAAATACTATTGAAGAATTCATGGCTGAACCATGGATTGATGATGCAAGTTTGACGGTAGAGCAGGCTTTATCCCAGAAAATTGCTATTATCGGAGAAAAATTAAGCATCCGTCGTTTTGAAAAAATTGTCAGCACAGATGGTATTATTACGACTTATATCCATGCCGGCGGAAAAATCGGTGTTCTTGTTGAACTGACAACAGATTCTGCGGACGAAGCAGTTCTTGAATGTGGTAAAAATGTTGCTATGCAGGTAGCCGCTTTAAAACCTCAGTATACAGACCGTTCAGAAGTAGATGCGGATTACATTGCACACGAAAAAGAAATTCTTCTTGCTCAGATTATGAATGACCCTAAAGAGTCCAAGAAACCTGAAAAAGTTATCGATGGCATTATTACCGGCCGTATCAACAAAGAGCTTAAAGAAATCTGCCTTGTTGACCAGGTATATGTAAAAGCTGAAGATGGAAAACAGTCCGTTGGTAAATACGTTGAGTCCGTAGCAAAAGCGGCTGGCGTAAAAGTTGCCATCAAAGGCTTTGTTCGTTTCGAAACAGGCGAAGGTATGGAGAAAAAAGAAGAGAATTTCGCTGAGGAAGTTGCAAAACAGATGAAATAATGGGTGTTCGATGTTAAATTTGCACCAAAAAACATAAAATATTTTGCATACGAAACCCCTGCCATCTAAATGGGATTTAGGCGGCAGGGGATTTTTTTATTTATCAGAAATGCTGAATGTACATAGCGCATCTTTTTTCTTCCGATAGGGTTTGGCCAGCAGAAAAAGTCCGAACAGTATGCCGTTGAGAAGCAGTGCCCATGGAATTTGTGCCCAGGAAACGGCCTGGTTTTGAATGACGTCTGCCGAATAGGTGCCGGAAATCACAGGAATCAGGTTATTATTGAAAAAATGGATAACAACCACGGCCCAGATATTATTCGTCCGCATATAGACATAGCCGAAAAATATACCATAGGTGACACAGGTAATCATCTGGCTTACCAGCATAATGAGTCCTTGGCTCGGTGAGGTATAAAAGAAGAGGTCTACTGGCAAATGCCACAGTCCCCATATAAGGCCGAGAATGAGAACGCCATACCGGAGGCCAAAACGTTTCTGTAAAATTGGCTGTAAGTAATATCTCCATCCGTATTCTTCACCGAAAAATGCAATAAAGGCCAGCAGAAAGCTGAGGGGCATTGAAGCAATATAAATCCATGTGTCCGGGCTGGTCAGAATGGATGTGAATAGGTTTAATTGACCGGTCACGGCAAAATTAATGCCGGCCCTTAAAAAGTACAGCAGGAGAAAGAGTACAATGCAAAAGAGTGACGTCTTCCAGTTTTGCCATTTCAGTCCATAGCTCTTCCGGCGTTCTTTGCCGGAGGCCAGCAGGAAAATCCAGCAGAGAATACTGCCGCCCATCATAATCAATTGCATGGCCATTAGCCAGAAAGCTACAGTTTGGCCGGACATTGCCAATGTTTTTTCAGGCTGAATCACGGTCATTATTGTGGAGACAATCATTAATAGAGTTATCAGGATAAAAACCCGGTAAAACCATTTTGGAAGTTGGGGTTCCCCTTTGAGCGTCAGCAGATAGGCCAGCATGACTCCGGCGGCCGGATACATCATCTGTGTGTTGGCAAAGGCGCTTAAATCCATTTGTTTTGTGTATCCATACCACATGAGAAATCCCATCAGAAAAGTGACGCCATAAGCCACTATAAGAAAAATAATCCATTGTTTTTTGTCTGTCTTTGAATTCATCTTCTGTCCTCCCTTTTCGTTTATACGGCTATTTTAACGATAAAAGGCGGTTTGAGGGTGAAATTTGCCTGAACAGACGGGAAGAATGCCCGAAATGCGTTATGAAATATACTTTATCAGGTGTTCTTTTATATTTCTTGAAAAGAGACAGCGTTCACCATTATCCATAATAACCTGCCGGTGCTTTAAGTCCAGTCCTCGGATGCGTCCGGTATTAATCAGGTAGGACCGGTGCGCCCGCACAAATCGTTCACCAAGTGTTGATTCCAATTCCTGAATACTGCCGATAAAGTCGATACGATTCTGGTCGGCATGGAGTATAATCCGGTGGCTGCGGCCGCCTGTTTCAAAAAACAAAATTTCATCAATAGGAATATGTTTTACCACATCCATAACTTTGACTGTAAAATAAGGTCTGCGGCTGCTTGTATCTTCACGCATCCGGTCTGTAATAATATGCAGGCAGCGGGACATGTCCGAAAACATTTTTTCGTGATTTTCTTTTGTAATGTAATCTAAGGCTTCCAGGTGATAGCGGAAGGTTTCAAAGGCCAGTTCCTTGTAGGCCGTCACATAAATAATAAATCCCCGTGTATCATATTTGCGGATTTCCTGGCCTAATGCGAAGCCGTCCATGGATTCCTGGTTCAGTTCCACATCCAAAAAATAAATACCGCGTCCGGGCGCTTCTTTGACAGCCTGAATAATCTCCTCCGGGTGCCTCGTACTGAGCGTCAGTTTCATATCATAGTCTTCAATAAGTATTTGATTTTTTAAATAAGATTCGAGTTCCGTGCGAATCTGCGCATTGTCCTCGCATATGTATACAGGCAGCAACGGTTAGGCCTCCTTTATTTTTAGTTCTTGTATAAAATAGCCGTCTTTTATCGTTGTCATAGGCAAAGCAAAGTCATATTGAAGTAAAATCTGACGGTAGCTCTTCAGCCCGATACCGCGTCCGCTGCCCTTTGTCGAATAGCCTTCAGTGCCAATTTTGGAGAAATCCACGGTTTCGTGAAGCGTATTTTTGACAAGGAAGGTCGTATAATTTTTCTGACAACTAATCATGATATATATTTTTCCATTGGAATACCCCTGAACGGCTTCAATCGCATTGTCGATGAGGATTCCCAGACAACGGCATAAATCTGTACGGCGCATGCGGGTTTTGTCAAATGTGCGAAAAACTTCCAAATCACATCGGATATTGGCCTGATTGATAATTTCCAATTTCGTGAGAAGCAGACTTTTTACGGACAATTCATGAATATTGGCCAGTTGGTTCATCCGTTTCAACTGTTCGCCGACCTGAATATCAAAATCGGCGGCGATATCCTGGATAAAAGTTTGAATGGCTTCTGTATTGCCATCCTCCGCCTGAAGATACATGCCGGACATCATGTTTTTAAAGTCGTGCCGGAACTGCCGAACTTCTTGTTGAAGGTTCTCAAGACTTTTAATGTAGGTCTCCTGTTGCTGAAGATTAATCTGCTGTGCTTCAATCTGATATTTTTGCATATCCTGACGGCTAATGTAGAAAAATAATGTGTAGCTTAACATCAGCAGCAGAATGGTGACCATGAGATTGCTGCCATTGTCACGTTCAAATCGTGTAAGCATCCTTTGTATGAAGGTGACTAACAGGGGATAACTGCTCATTAAAATGAGTATTTCCCTGCGAATGGTACCATAATCGAGCCATTGTCTGTAATGCCGTCCGGCGCCGGTCTTATATAGAATAATGAGAACCGCTATTACACCGATGGGCGCGGCTACCCACAAAAAGAACATATACATCAGCCGTTCTTCCATAACAGCCAGATGGATGATTTTGTCAGGCATCAGCAAAAGTCCAAGATAGTTTCCGGTGTTTATTGTGATGGAAATAATAACCATCGTAAACCAGCATATTTTTGTGTCTAAATCATATAAAGCCATCAGAATCCATGTGCCGGCCACGAGTTGGGAATATTCAAGCAGACCATCCGATAGGTAAGGAATCTGCATCCATCCAAGTTTTAGCATAGCGGCGCCGAGCAGAGAACAACCGACGATGTACAGGAACAATGCTCCGACAACACGGAGCCAGTGACGCAATCCTCCATTCCGGGGTTTTCCAATGAAAATATAGGCTTCGATGATTAAAAAGATAATAGCCATATACATGCTTACCATATTAGCGGCGGTTACTTCTAAAAAATTCATAGTAATTTCACCTCGGTATTACTATACACTATTTTTTCGTGTATTGAAACTGAAAAGCATCAATGCATGATTGAAAAAATATCAGTGTACCCGGGATAAAAAGTGTGTTATAATAAAAATAGGGTTACATTTGATTAAAGCAATAGTTGGGGGCAGTGATTATGGTAAAAGAAAAAGTGCTTGTAAAGAATCCAATTGGCGTACATTTAAGACCTGCGGGCGATATTGCAGAAGCAGCGATTAAGTATAAAAAGTGTGAAATTTATCTTTCGACCGGCGGCCGGATGGTAAATGGGAAGAGCTTATTGAGTATTCTCAGTCTCGGTATTAAACAGAATATGGAATTTGAAATTATATGTGACGGCGAAGACGAAGAAGCGGCAATGAAAGCTATTTTAGCTTCTCTGGGGCCAGATTTATAAAAGTAAATAGAAATGAAAGTGCATATCAAGAGCAGGCGGATTTTTCCGCCTGTTTTTTGGCATAATGAATATATCAAGGAACGTAAATCAATCATCAACCGAATCCGAAGAAAAAATGGTGCCGGGGATAATCCCGGAATCACCTTTGTCTACAGTCTGTATAATATCTATGATATCATTAAAATTTATCTTATAATCATCGATTTCCAGAATCCTGGAAATCAGATGAATGTTTTTCACTGTCCCGGAGCGCGTAAGATACATACCATCTCCCATTCCGCCGGAACCGTCGGGCCCGGGGTCAGAGAAAAAATAGGTTACTGTGATTACCTGGCCTTTTTTTAAAAGACAAAGTTTTTTATTAAGTGCATCGGCCATTTCTTCGGATAAATCCACTTTGTTTCCACGGGGAATTTCTTTGCTTTGAATGGCTTCGGTATGGCCTTTCAGGGCTGCAAAGGGCGAAAAAATTTTTGCGCGGTCGGCATTGGACATGTGTGGGTGTCTGGATTTGGGCCGGGGCAGATTTATAATATCATCATATTGATGGGAAATATTTAAAGACATACACGGAGGCCTCCCTTGAATTTTAAAAATAGAATTAAGCTTTGTGACCGCCAATCTGACCATTGCGTTCAATGGCTGTGGCGCCCTCTTCAAAGTTCATGCCTTTTAATATAGCATTTTTCCCATATTTCTTTTGGATATTCAACATTAATTTTTGGATTTTCCGGTCTCGTTCTATAAGCAGTTCTCTGGAGTCAATTTCTGATGGCGTAGTAAACAGTTCATATTGAATATATTTCGGCGCTTTGGACGCGTCGATGACGTTGTTAAAAGTAACGCTCAGTCGGTGAACGTTTAATTTTGAATCCACAATACGGTCGTAAAGCGACAGGGCGGCGGTCGAAAGCTCCAGAGCAGAGGAAGTGCAGGTATTCAGGTGGATGCTTCCGTGGGCTGGTTTTGGAACAGACTGGCCAAAGTGATTTATATGAAGCGGTCCGGTATAGTTTTTCGTGTTTTTATCATATCCGATATGGAGAACAATTTGGTTGGTCATCAATTCTTTGTCAACCAGGTCCAATGCCAGACTATCGGTCATTTCGTGAACAACAAGGCGACCTTCATTTTTGGAATATGGACGGGAAAGAACCTGGCCTGAACCGATGGAATTACTGTCCGGCTTATAGTTCTTGATATCTTTCATGGTGACAGGTTCCAGGCCCCAGGCGTGGTCAATCAAAAGTTCAGCATCAATGCCGAAAAGCCGGAATAATAAATCTTCATTGTAAAGAGACATCATTGCCACATCGCCCATTGTGTACATGGCGTTTGCCGTCAGTCGTTTGGCAATGCCATTCCCTATACGCCAAAAAGATGTGAGAGGACGATGGGACCAAAGTAATTTCCGATAGTCCATCTCATTCAATTCAGCGATTCGCACGCCGTCCGCATCGGCATCGATATGTTTGGCAACAATATCCATGGCAATTTTGGCAAGATAAAGGTTGGGGCCTATTCCGGCAGTGGCCGTGATACCTGTCTTAGAAAGTACATCCCGAATGATGGTTTTCGCTAAGTCGTGGGGCAGCATGGGGGTGCCGTCCGGATTGCGATAAACAGACCGATAAGAGGTCACGTCCATAAATACTTCATCAATCGAATAGACATGGATATCTGAAGCGCTTATATATTTCAGGTAGATGTTATAAATATCAGCGGAGACATCGATGTATCGCTGCATTTGCGGTGTGGCAATTGTAAGGTCGATGGTTTTTCCGGTAGATGCTTCTATCTGCTTTACTTTTTGTTTTACTTCAAATAATCTGGGACGGCCCGGAATACCGTAGGCTTTCAGTGAAGGAGAGACGGCCAGACAAATTGTTTTGTCCGTACGGCTTTCATCGGCTACGACCAGATGGGCTTTCAGAGGGTCAAGCCCTCTTTCAACACATTCAACGGAAGCATAAAAGCTTTTTAAATCAATCGCAATGTAGGTGTAAGACATAATTTTTGCCTCCTCCTGGAAAAACTTGACAAACATATGTTCTTGATATAAAATTATTTTAGAACAAAAGTTCGATAAAGTCAAGAGGATACAGACATAGAAATGCGAGGAAGTTTCTGCCATTATGCAGAAATATCTTTTCGGATATATTTCCAGAAAGCGACCGTAATGCCGACGGCCGCATAGAAGATACCGAGGGCAAGTAAATGTGTGTCAATGGAGCTGTCGGATATGATATCCGCGGCTTCGGCATAGGCAAAGGGCGTGATATATTTTAAAAATTCGGCCTGACTGCTGATATTTTTAAAGAGATTTAAGAAGTAGAGCAGAGCGGCAAGGGCAAGGCCGGCCCCGACGCCGCTGCGGTGTATAAAGGCCGAGATGCCAAAGCAGATACAGGCGATTTCGAGTTGGAGGATGATGTAGGCGCCGTGGAGAAGAAAAAATTCTTTAATCGCCAGTTCTTCGCCGATGAAAGCGAAGGATGCGGCGGAGACAGCCATGACGAATAAGTTCATAAGGAGCAACTCAAAGAAAATGGATAAAAGTTTTTGAAAGATAACTGTCCGGCGCCGAATGGGATGGGTCAGAAGAAATTCTGCCGTCCGTTCTTGTTCTTCTTTAGCAAGGACGGTGATGCCGAGGAGCGCTGCAAAAAATCCGCCGCCGATGCTCAGGATGTTCCCGCACTCAAGGGCGTAAAAGCCCATAATATCGCCGAAGTTTAAGCGGTCCATTCCAAATGCCCGGGTAAAGCTGCCCATGTTTGCAAACATAGCAGTCAGGCCGCCCATGTCGGTGTTCATTTCGGGAAACATCAGGATGCAGATAAGAAGCATGAGGGCAATGGCGAGGGTCCAGGTAATGAGAGAGATACGATTTTGTTTGATTTCATGGAAAAAGAGCGTCATTGTTTATCGGCCTCCTTTGTGTAATAGTGAAGGAAGATTTCTTCCAGGTCAGGTTCGGTTATTGTCATATCTGTAACAGGCAGCTTGTTAAGTTCATCAATCAAAACCTTGATGTTACCGTCGTATAAGAAGCTGGTAGAGTTTTCCGTTTGGGTGATGTTCCTTGCGGACAGTCGCTGCGGCGGTGTGGAGATACCGTGCAGAGTGATTCGGCGGGCCCTGGTGTTTGTCAGTTTTTTTACGGAATCACAGGCAATCCGGCGGCCGTCACGAATGATGGCGGCATTTTTACAGTGATGCTGGATTTCTGAGAGAACATGAGAAGAGAGGAAAATCGTGGCGCCCTGCTTATTTCTTTCGTGAATCAATTCGAAAAAGGCTTTTTGCATGAATGGGTCCAGTCCGCTGGTTGGTTCATCCAGAATATATAAGTCGGGTTCATGCATAAAAGCACAGACAATAGACACCTTCTTCCGATTCCCCAGAGAAAGTGCTTCGACCTTCTTTTTGGTGTCCAGTTTGAATCGTTCACACAGTCGGCGGGCTTCATTTCGGCAGTTTTTGCCGTGAAGAGATGCGGACATGTTAAGAATTTCATAGACACACATTCCATGATAAAACATGGTTTCAGAAGGCATATATCCGATTCGGGAAAGAATTTCAATGTGGTCCTTAATGATATCTTTACCAAAAATCCGGGCGTTGCCGGAAGTGGGAGAAATCAAACCGAGAAGGGTTCGTATAGTCGTACTTTTTCCTGCACCGTTGGGGCCGATAAAACCGAAGATATCTCCGGCTTCGACAGACAGATTCATGTCAATGATTCCACGGGCTTTCCCATAGGATTTTGTCAGATTTTGGGTTTCAATCACATTCATTTTTGGACTCCTCTCTCCGGTGTTTTATGGTGAAAGCCGTCGGATTCTTCCGGTTTTTCACGACAATAGGCAGTTTTCCAAAAGTTAAGCATTTCTAAAGTATCCTTCTCCAACTGGTCTAAATTGAACGTTCCCTGCTGTAAAGCCTTCCACAGATAACCTTCCGAGGTCCAGTACATGGTTTTAAAAATCATTTCCGTGTCCAGCCCGGGACGAAAATATTCGGGGTTAAGTTTTGGCATAAAAAGTGTGGAAATGGACTGAATAAGGCCGGCATAACTTTTCTGGATTTCACAGGCAATTTCAGGTTCCTTTTCATAAAATGCTTTTAAAACAAAGCCTGTCAGATTCGGGTATTTTTCCATAATGGCTATTTTGGCATATAACCCTCGCCGCATCATTTCAAATAAGTCTGTGGGTTCATAGCAGCCGTAGTCCTTGAATGTATCCATAGTCAGTTGGCTGGCGGTATTCCACAAAAAAAGATAGAGTTCTTTTTTATTGTGGAAATAGTGAAAGAGCAGAGATTTACTGATACCTGCGGCCCGGGCGATTTCACCGACCGGGCTTTTTTTATAACTGTTTCTGCTGAATACTTCGTATCCGGCATCAATAATGCGCCGTTGTTTTTCTTCCGGCAAAGTAAAAAATTTTTCATTCATAGGAATCCCTCCATTAACCGTTCCGGTCAATTTAAGTATGGCATGATTGACCATTTTTGAGAAGACCCCTGAAAGTAAGTTATTCATGATTCTTACGGACGCTGCATATATTAGTGTAAAATAGCGGGGGTATGGAGGTGGCGCATGGAGGAAAAGGGCAGAAATGGCCGTATAATTCAGATAGAAATAATGCTTTTAGCTTTTTTAACCGTATTCGGCGCATTGAGGTGGCTGACGTTAGGTGCGTTGGCCAATGCAAAGATGAGGGCCGGCGGTACGGCGGAGAACGGTCAAACATCGGCGGAAGAAGCAGATTATATTCGCTGGGTGGATTTTAATGTAAGCTATGAGGCATTGAGCCAGGCATACGACTACGATATTGGCACCTACATGTCGGAGGCTCATGTGAGCTGGATTGAACTGCTGGCTTATCTGGCGGCGCGGTATGGCGGTGATTTCAGTCAATATAAAGAAAGAGATATGGCAGAGGCCGCAGAAAAAATCCAGACCCAGGGGATTGAAGCGCTGACGGCGGATTTAAAATATTATGATTATTATGCAGAAGCCTATGAAGCGGTCCTTGGCGGCATGATTGGCGTTTACGAGGCAGAGCAGCCCGAAAAGACCACTGAAAATACGTCCTGGAAGCAGGTGTATGGGTTGAAAGCCTTCAGCCCGATTGCAAAGGGGTTTCCATATTCAGAGTACGATGATTTTGGTGCGTCGCGAAGCTATGGGTATCAGAGAAATCATCTGGGGCATGATATGCTCGGACAGGTCGGGACGCCGATTATTGCCATTGAGGGAGGGACGGTTCGGGCGCTTGGATGGAATCAGTTTGGCGGCTGGCGTATTGGTATAGACAGCTTTGACGGCAAACGCTATTATTATTACGCCCATTTACGTCAGGACAGGCCTTATGCCGAAGGGCTGGAAGAAGGCGACGTCGTTCAGGCCGGCGATGTCATCGGATATATGGGACGCACCGGCTACAGCACTGAGGAAAACACGAATAATATTGACGTATATCATTTGCATTTGGGGCTGCAGTTGATTTTTGATGAGTCCCAGAGGGAAGGCGCCAATGAAATATGGATTGATGTGTATCCGCTGACCCGTTTTCTGGCACGTCATACCTCAGAAGCAGTTCGGGATGATGCGACAAAGGAGTGGAGCCGTCGTTATCAGATACGCGACCCGGAGGCGCCGGCAGACTACGCAGCAGAGTAAGCGCGGATTTAAGTTTAGCAGATTATTTGATATTTTCTAAAAGAATCTTTGCATAAAAATGTCGATTGAGGTCATCCGGTGTCAAATGGGGTCAGGCCGGGTCGAAGCTTGCGATTGGTTAGTCTTGCGATAATCCTTTTTCAGAGAATATAATACAAATAGTTTCGAAGACAGAAGGAGGAGAATAAGGTGAGCAAAATTAACGTGGCGATTGTGGATGACAATGAGCGGATGTTGGGGCTTTTGGAAAATATTTTGAGTGAAGACAGCAGTATTTCCGTTGTCGGAAAAGGGGGAGACGGTGTTCAGGCACTGGAGTTGATTCGCGAAAAAGAGCCGGATGTGGTGCTTCTTGATTTAATCATGCCGAAGCTCGACGGCCTGGAAGTCATGCAGAAAGTGAATCAGGAGAAAAACCTCAAAAAGAAACCGGCATTTATTGTCATTTCAGCCATTGGGCAGGAGAATATTACGGAAGATGCTTTTGGCCTCGGCGCCAGTTACTATATTATGAAACCATTTGACAATGATGTTGTATTAAATAAAATAAAACAGATACAAAGGGATAAGACGGTCAAGCTTGTTCATACTAAGCATAACGTGGTATCCGAGAATGTGAGTGAATACACGCCCCACAATCTGGAAACGGATGTGACCAATATTATCCATGAGATTGGCGTGCCGGCCCACATTAAGGGATACCAGTATTTGAGAGATGCGATTATAATGTCGGTGGAGAACCGGGAAGTAATTAATTCCATTACGAAAGTATTGTATCCGACGATTGCGAAGATGAATCAGACGACGCCGAGCCGGGTAGAGCGGGCCATACGGCACGCCATAGAGGTGGCCTGGAGCCGCGGGAAAATGGATACAATCAACGAACTGTTCGGCTACACGATTAATACCGGAAAAGGGAAACCGACAAATTCAGAATTTATTGCCCTGATTTCGGATAAAATGCGCCTGGAATATAAAACTAAGGGGTAAAATAAATAAATATCTTTTAATGTTCTCTCAAATATTGTATAATATATACAATAAATGTATTTGAGGGAGGAAACGGATTTTATGAAGAAGATATTATTTGTATCGTCGGAAGCGGTACCGTTTATAAAAACAGGGGGATTAGCGGACGTTGCCGGCACATTGCCAAAATCATTCAATAAAGATGAATTTGATGTCCGTGTCGTTATCCCGAAATATCGGGCGATTCCCGAACATTACCGGAATCAGATGAAATACCGGACGCATTTCTATATGGATTTTGCCGGAGAGAACCGGTATGTCGGTGTGATGGAACTTGAGTGGGGCGGAATTACGTTTTATTTTATAGACAATGAATATTATTTTTATGGAGATAAACCGTATGAAGACGGCGTTTGGGACCTGGAAAAGTTTGCGTATTTCAGTAAAGCGGCGCTTTCAATTTTGCCGCTGATTGATTTTCAGCCGGATGTGGTTCATTGCCACGACTGGCAGACGGGTCTTGTACCGGTGTATTTAAAGACCGATTTCTGCCGCGGTGATTTCTTTGCCAGAATGAAAGCGGTAATGACGATTCACAATCTGAAGTTCCAGGGCACATGGAATCCAAAGGATATCATGAACATTACCGGTTTGCCGGGATATCTGTTTACACCGGACAAGCTGGAGGCCTATAAGGACGCCAATTATCTCAAGGGCGGACTTGTTTATGCGGACTGGATTACGACGGTCAGTCCAACCTATGCGGATGAGATTAAGATGCCGTTTTACGGCGAAGGTTTAAATGGCCTGCTCTGCGCCCGTTCCGGTCAGCTCAGCGGTATTTTAAATGGCATTGATTATGACGAGTATAACCCGGAGACAGACCAGGCATTACCGTATAATTATAATGCGATTAATTTCCGTAAAGTAAAAGTGAAAAATAAACTGGCGCTTCAGGCCGAGCTGGGACTGGAGCAGAATGAACATAAGTTTATGGTAGGCCTTGTCTCCCGTCTGACAGACCAGAAGGGGCTGGATTTGGTAGCTTATATGATGGACCAGATTTGTACGGAGGATACCCAGCTTGTTGTTCTGGGAACCGGTGACAGCAAGTATGAAAATATGTTCCGGCATTTTGCGTGGAAATATCCGGAGCGGGTGTCGGCGAATATTTTCTATTCCGATGAACGTTCCCATAAGATTTATGGTTCCTGTGACGCCTTCCTTATGCCTTCCCTGTTTGAGCCTTGCGGACTCAGCCAGTTAATGAGCCTGCGGTATGGGACGGTTCCGATTGTACGTGAGACAGGCGGTTTAAGAGATACGGTTCAGCCATATAACGAATATGAATCTACAGGCACGGGCTTTAGCTTTGCAAACTACAATGCCCACGAAATGATGGATATTATCAATTATGCAAAACATATCTATTATGACAAAAAACGAGAATGGAACAAAATTATTGACCGGGCTATGGCTGCGGACTTTTCCTGGAATATGTCGGCGCGCAGATATGAAGATTTGTATCGGATGTTATGAGTAAATATTTACAAAAAACCTGGGTCCTGTGCCTGTTGGCATCGGTAAGCTGCTTCCTTTGGGGAAGCGCTTTACCAGGTGTCAAAATCGGCTATGACTGGTTTCAGATTGCGTCCGGCGATACGGCAACCCAGATATTATTTGCGGGGTGCCGTTTTTTCCTTGCGGGTATCTTTGTTATTCTTTTCGGAAGTTTTATAACGGGGGGATTTTTAAGACCCCGCGGTGAAGAGTGGAAGCATGCGGCGCTGATTAGCTTGTTTCAGACCATTTTACAGTACCTGCTATTTTATATTGGGCTGGCCCGCACGGCCGGAACGAAAGCGTCGATAATTGTCGGTTCCAATGTATTTATTGCCATTTTGACAGCGAGCCTTATTTTCCGTCAGGAAAAGCTGTCCCGCAGGAAAATGCTCGGCTGCGTCATCGGCTTTGCGGGTGTTGTATTGATTCATTTGACGCCGGGCGGAATGTCTCTGGCGATGAGCTTTGGCGGCGAGGGACTTGTACTTCTTTCGACAGTGGCCTATGCCTTTTCTTCAGTCATTATGAAGAAGTATTCGAAAACAGATAACCCGGTCATGCTGAGCGGCTATCAGTTTTTTATTGGCGGAATTGTGATGATGACCGTGGGATTTTTGATGGGAGGGCGGATGTCGCTGCCCTGTGTAAAGGCGGCGCTGATGCTTTTATATCTGGCTTTTGCCTCGGCGATGGCCTATACGATATGGAGTCAGCTTCTCAAATATAATCCGGTGTCCCGGGTAGCGGTTTTTTGCTTTATGACACCGGTGTTCGGCGTCATTTTATCGGCAATTTTATTGCATGAATCCGAGCAAATATCGCTCGTTCAGGGCGCTGCCGCACTGATTCTCATTACTGTTGGCATTGTTATCAGCCATAGGGAAAATTCCCATTGACAGTCCGGGAGATATAAGTTAGAATGATAAAGAACTGGTCACGAAGGCCAGATAATATTTAGGATGAATGAAACCACGAAGGTTTTGCTGTTTTAGGCGAATCTTTGTGGTTTTTGTCGTTATTCATGCATGAAATAAAAACAGGGGAAGGGTTAAGTTTAATATGGAAACGGAAAAAATTATTGAAAAAATTGAAGAATACTGGGATGAACGTTCATCAACCTTTGATAGTGAGCATGATACGGAAAAGCTGGATGTATGGAAAGACTTTCTCTCAGAGATTCTTGGCGGCAATCGGAGAAAAAACGTGCTGGATTTGGGAACCGGAACGGGCTTTCTTGCCAATATGACAGCCGAGCTGGGCTTCCCGTCAATTGGGCTGGATATTTCTGAGGGTATGATGTCTTACGGTGTGAAGCATGCCCGTGAAAAGGGGCTGAATACAGTATTTATGCGGGGAAGTGCGCTGGATTTGCCGTTTATGAATGAAACCGTGGATTACATTGTCAATGCCCGTTTGCTCTGGACGCTGGTGGAACCGGAAAGCGCGGTAAGAGAATGGAACCGGGTATTAAAACCGGGCGGAAAGGCTTTCAGCTTTCATCGTATGAAAGAGAATGTCGGCATGACCTTTTATAAGGATTATTATGAAAGTCCGGAAGTAAATGCAGCGTTGAAAATTGACGGGGCCAAAATCGAAGAATTAATTTCTTTGATGGAAAATAATGGGTATAAAGATGTGAAAATTATGAAATTGCCGGAGACGGCGAAGGATGAAACTGTGAAAGCGGAAGAATGGTACGAGCCGTGGTTTGTACTTTGCGGAACAAAACCCGGGGCTTAAATTCGGAGGAAACGGATATGAAAAAAAGAACAATAAGTATTTTTTTGGCAGCGGTGATATGCGCATCGTCTTTGACGGCCTGCGGTTCAGGGTCAAAGGAAACAAAAGCGTATGAAAATGAAGCGGGGACTTCGGCGGATGAAAAGGTATTACGCATTGCTTTTCCGGATACGTTGACGACGGTGGATGTGGCAAATATCACATCGGCCACGATGTTAAAAGAAGTTGCAGGCGTATGTGAGACACTGGTTCATGCGGATGATGATTTCACATTACAGCCAAATCTGGCAACCGAATGGGAAATGACCGGAGATAACACATGGCAGTTTCAACTGCGGGATGATGTGACATTTCATGACGGAACACCGATGAATGCGGAGGCGGTGAAATGGTCCATTGAGTGGGAGCTGGAAAACAATTCGGCTTTTGCCGGCGCCACATTTATTGAATCTGCAGAAACACTGGACGAGTATACGATTCAGTTTACAACTTCACAGAAAACGACAGATTTGCCGGCGGCCCTGTCCTATGTGGGAACCGTTGTAGTGGCGCCGTCTTCTGTCGATGAAAACGGAAATTTTGTTAAGGCGGTGGGAACAGGATATTTCAAACAGGATTCCTTTGATGAAATTTCAGGAACCTTTGAATGTTCGGTTTATGACGGCTATTGGCAGCCGGTGGAAACCAATGTGACCCGGCGCATTATACGCAGTATGACCGATTCCGGCGCACGGAGCCTTGCCGTGCAGAACGGAGAAATCGATATTGCTTCGGACGTGCCATTCAGTGACCTGGAAACCCTTTCCAATTCAGAAAATGTTCAGGTTTCCAAATTTAATACGGCCAGGACTTATTTTTATGAATATAACATGAAAAAAGAGATTTTTCAGGACGAGAACGTGCGGAAGGCCCTGATTTACGCCATCAACAAAGAAGAAATTGTCAATGATGTACTGCTGGGCGTCGGCGGTGTGCCAAAGGGCATGCTGATGGATGATATGCCATGGGCCAATCTTGAGGTGGATACCTATGACTATGACCCGGATAAAGCCCTGAGCCTTCTTGAAGAGGCCGGATATACGGACAGCGATAACGATGGCTATTTGGACAGGGATGGGAAAAAACTGACGCTGAAATTGATGACATTTACAAAACGTCCGGGATGCCAGTTGATTGTCCAGGCCACTCAGGGGTATTATGCAAATATAGGAATTGACACATCGGTAGAGGTTCTGGAGTGGTCCGCCATGAATGAACGGATTCAAAACGGTGATTTTGATATGGCCCTCAATTCGGCGGCCTCGGCCTACATACCGACCCCGGCCTATTATATGGATACTTATTATAAAAATAATGACATTGGGTATGTAAATACTTCAATAAATTCGCTTTTGGATGAGTGCAAAGCAACGACGGATACGGAGGAAAAATATCGCTGCAGTAAAGAAGCTCAGGCTTTAGCACAGGAGGATGCCGCAATCTTTACTCCTGCTCTGTATGGCGCCGTCTTTGCATTGTCCAAAGATGTGACAAACTTCCAGTATAATGCGGCGGCCCATGACTTTATTGTGCCTTATGAAACTTCTCTGAAATAGACTGAAAAATGACATTTTTGGAGCCTTACTTATGATGAAATACATTGTTAAACGAATAATCACTGTTTTTGCCGTACTTTGGATGGTGGCGACGTTGACCTACTTTACGGTCCATGTAACTCCGGGAGATACTGCGACGGCCATTTTGTATTCGATTGGCGGAGAAAGCGCGGTCAACAGCGAAAATCTTGAGCGTGTGCGGAGTAAATATGATTTAGACCGTCCGGTTTACGAGCAGTATTTTGAATGGGTCATCAATGCCTTTAAAGGGGAGTTGGGAACCTCCTATAAATATAACAAGCCGGTATCTTATATGCTGAGACTCCGTGTGCCGAATACGCTGCGGTTGGGATTTGCGGCGGTGGCGTTATCCGTGGTTATTTCTATTCCATTTGGTATTGTCAGCGCTTTACATCACAATGGTGTGTTTGACCATGTGGGAAGGATTTTTACTTTATTAATTTCCTCATTTCCCTCCTTCTGGGTGGCGATGGTACTTATCATTGTCTGTTCGCTGAAATTGAAGCTGCTGCCGGTAGGCGGCATGCAGGGGCCGCAGAGTATCATTCTTCCGGCGGTAACCCTGTCTATGGGAATGACGGCGGC
The DNA here is from genome assembly GCA_902489645.1 of uncultured Lachnospiraceae bacterium. Classification (GTDB taxonomy): domain Bacteria; phylum Bacillota; class Clostridia; order Lachnospirales; family Lachnospiraceae; genus Frisingicoccus. The sequence goes on from CABUAW010000014.1 coordinate 19,400, forward strand.
GACAACCCGTATGATGCGCAGCAGTATGCTGGATGTCATGGGTCAGGATTACATATGGGTATCCAGAGCAAAGGGACTGAAATGGAATAAAGTTATGACACGCCATATGCTCAGAAATGCGCTGCCTCCGATTATTACCGTGATTGGACTTCAGATTGGCCATGTGCTTGGCGGAGCCGTTATTATTGAAAATATTTTTTCATGGCCGGGGGTAGGCGGACTTTTAATTGACGCCATCAATGCGAAGGATACGCCGATGATTGAAGGCTGCGTTTTATTGATTGCTTTCGGTTATGCCATAATTAATCTGGTCGTGGATATTCTCTATGCCTGCTTGAATCCGGAACTGAAACTGACCGGGGAGGACGCATGATGCAAAAACGGAAGAAAAAGATAGTCAATCGAAAAAACTATATTTTATATATAGGAGCGGTTTTGTCGGCGCTTATCGGATTCATTACTATTTTTGCGCCCTTTCTGGAACCCCATGACCCGACGAAAATGGAATTATCACAAAAGTTTATCGCACCCTGCCGGGAATTTATCTTTGGAACGGACCACCTTGGAAGAGATATACTGAGCCGGGTTATTGAAGGCTCCAGGGTATCTCTGTCCGTAGCGGTTCTTGTCGTCTTTTTAAGCGCGGTGCTGGGCGTTGTTTTCGGGATGATTTCCGGTTATGCCGGGGGCGCCGTGGATATGTTTATCATGCGGGTTGTGGATGTGCTGCTGGCTTTTCCGACAATTATTTTTGCGCTGGCCTTATCGACGATGATGGGAACCGGGCAGATGAATCTGATTATTGCCATTACCTGTATCCAGTGGACACGGTATGCCCGGATGGCCCGGGGGGAAACGCTGATGCTTAAAAATGCCGAATATGTGGAGGCGGCCAAAAGTATCGGCAATCATACGGTACAGATTCTTGTGAAATATATTTTTCCGAATGTCATTTCTAAGATTATCATTTTAGCATCGCTGGATATCGGAACTATTATTTTGTACTGTGCTTCTCTGAGCTTCCTGGGATTGGGAGCCCAGCCGCCGTCACCGGATTGGGGCGTCATGATTAGCGAGGGAAAGGATTATATGCAGTATGCGCCGTGGCTGACCGTGTTTCCGGGGCTGGCCATTGCGGTTTCGGCCCTGGCTTTCAATATGCTCGGCGATGGCCTGAGAGATATGCTTGACCCGAGAATGAAAGAAGTGGTGAGGACAGATTGATATGGAAAAATTGCTGGAGATAAAAAATCTGGATGTGGGATTTCTGATGGGAAATCAATGTGTACAGGTATTGAATCAGGTGTCCTTTGATATTTATGAAAATGAAGTTTTAGCCGTGGTTGGCGAGACCGGATGCGGCAAGTCGGTAACGGGAAGCGCCATTCTCCATCTTTTGCCGGAAAATGCGGTAATCGAAGGTGAAGTTTATTATAAAAATGAGGAAATTCTTCAACTGCCGGAGGAAGTCTTTCGTAAATTTCGTGGGAGGGATATTGCGGCCATACCCCAAAGCCCTTCCACATCCCTGGACCCGATGATGACGGTCGGCGAACAGGTGGCCGAATGTGTGACCGGAGGATACCGTCAGAAAAAAGAGGTCAGAGAGAATATTCAGACAAAGGTCCGTGGAATTTTTACCCGGCTGAAGCTTCCGGGAGAACGGAAAATCTGCCATTCCTATCCATGCCAGCTCAGCGGCGGCATGAGCCAGCGGGTACTCATTTCCATGGGGGTGATTACTGAACCCAGATTACTCATTGTGGATGAACCGACCAAGGCCATCGACTGGATTTTAAGAAAAGAAGTGGTCGATGTGCTTCGGCAGATGAAAAATGAAATGAAATGCTCCATGATGCTGATTACCCATGATTTTGGCGCGGCTTATCAGATTGCAGACCGGATTGCGGTTATGTATTGCGGTCAGGTTGTCGAGATAGGGAAGGCTGATGCGATTTTAAATCATCCGTGGCATCCGTATACGAAGGGCCTGATTGACGCGCTTCCGTCCCGGGGATTTCATGTGATGGAAGGTTTTATGCCTTCTTTTTCCGATTTGCCGGAAGGGTGCCGTTTCGCGCCGAGGTGCGCCCGGTGTCTGGAACGGTGTCGTCGGGAGGTCCCCGGAATGTATACGACAGGAAATGGGCGCCAGGTGCGCTGCTTTTTGTATGAAGAAAGCAGGGCAGCCTATCGCAGTCCCTGTGTGGAGGAGGCGATGTTTAATGCTTGAGATTTCACATTTGAGTAAAACCTATACCTCGGGACTTTTGGGAAATAAACGGGTGGAAGCTGTAAAGGATGTTTCTTTTCAGGTAAATGCCGGAGAGATTTTTGGGTTGATTGGCGAGAGCGGCAGCGGAAAAACGACGCTTACCCGGATGATTGGAGGTTTTTTAAAACCATCTTCGGGGGAAATATTCTTTGAGGGAAAGAACCTGGTAAGGGCAAATGGGCGGGAATGGCATGCGCTGCGCCGGGAGATACAGTTTGTCTTTCAGCATCCCCAGATGACCTTTCATCCCCGGCGGGATATTTATTTTGCCTGCGCCGAACCGATTCGTCTCTACCATCTGGACAGGCATATGAGTGAAAAAGAAATGATACGGCATATGCTTGGCCGGGTCGGAATCCCGGAGGACCAATGGCATAAATATCCCCATGAAATCAGCGGCGGCCAGGCCCAGAGAATTTCGATAGCCAGAGCCTTATCCCTGAATCCGAAATTGCTGGTTTGTGATGAGCCGACCTCCATGCTGGATGTCTCTGTTCAGGCGCAGATTCTGCGTCTGCTTTTGCGGGCCAATGAGAAATATCATGTGGCGATGCTTTTTATTTCCCATGATTTGGATGTCATCCGGGCGGTATGTCAGAGGGTGGCGGTCATGTATCGGGGAGAGATTGTGGAAATGGGGACGGTGGCGGAAGTTTTTGGAAATCCCCGGCATGATTATACAAAAAAACTGCTTTCAGCCCATATGCCGGTATAAAGAAAACTTGTATATTTCTGAAAAAGTGGTAAAATAAAAGTAATGTTTAGCAAGGTCTTTTAACGGTTTGCGGGAGGGCGGATTGTCAAAGGACCTTTTTGTGAAATGGAAATATCCATACTACGAAAGCGGGTGAAGAGGTGATAACAGGGTGAAAGGATTGGTAAATCAGATTGTTCTCTGGTTTTTGTGCCGGGGCATGGACGTGCTGGCGCAGGAAGATGAACGGGTCAAAAAAGAAATTCTTCGTCTTCCGGAGGATTACAGAATTTGCCTGAAAACCGGGATGACAAAAATGAGTCCTCAAATAAGTATGATTGTGAAAAACGGACGGGTACTTCGGATGAAGAGGCCGGATGGTGCGGACCTTACGATTGTGTTTAAAAATACACATACGGCGTTTAAGGTATTTACCGGACAGATGAGTATTGCGGCCGCTTATGCAGCCCATGGATTTTATTTGAAGGGGAATATTAATACGGCTATGGGTGTGGTGCGCTGTATGGAATATGTGGAACTGTATTTATTTCCGAAAATCATGTCAAAAAGGATTTTGAAGCGGGTGGAAAAGAAACAGTTACCGGCTTTGGAGGTTTATGTAAAGGCAATTCTTGAAAGGGGCGGCGCAGTATGATACCAGGCTATTATGAATTTCAGAACACAGTAAAAATATGTTCCGGAGACCGGGCGTTGGAAAATATATCCTATGAGCTGGAAGAGAGAAATGTTTCCAGACCCATGATTTTGAGTGATAAGGTTTTAGAGAATATTGGAGCGGTGAATACCGTATTGAAAGCCATGATGGGGACCCATCCGGGCTTTGTTTTTTGTGATATACCTGCGGACAGCAGTTTCGAGGTGGTTGCGCGCATTGCGTCATTGTATCGTCAGCATCGCTGTGATTCCGTGGTGGCCATCGGCGGAGGCTCGGTGATTGATACGGCCAAGGGCGTGTGTATGGCCGTCGGTACCCATGCAAAGAGTCTGACAGAGATTATGGGTATGGAACGTTTGAAACAGTGGAAGCGGATTCCGTATATTGCTATTCCGACGACCTCGGGAACGGGCAGCGAGGTAACGTCAGTGGCGGTGATTTCGGATACGGACCATAATGTAAAGGCGGAATTTATTTCAAGACATTTATTGCCGGATGTGGCCATTTTGGATGCGCGGATGCTGGCGACCATGCCTCAGCGAATTACGGCCAGCACCGGGATGGATGCCCTCTGCCATGCCATTGAAGCCTATTCCTGTCTGCAGAAGAATCCGCTCAGTGATGCTTATGCGGTCTCTGCCATAAAAATGATTAGTGAGTATCTGCCAAAGGCGGTGAAAAATGGACATAATAAAGAAGCACGTCTGGCAATGGCGAATGCGAGTCTGATGGCGGGAACGGCTTTCAGCAACAGCATGGTTGGCGGCGTTCATGCGATTGGCCATGCCCTGGGCGGTATATGTCATGTGGCCCACGGCGACGCCATGAATATTTTAATGCCTTATGTGATGGCCTATAATCTGGACACCTGCGCGCAGACCTATGGCGAATTGCTGCTTCATTTCAGAGGAGCGGAGGTTTATGCGGCGACGGCGCCGGAGCTTCGGGGCAAAGAAATGATTCGCTCAGTGCGCCGGATGTCAGCGTGGCTGAATCAGGTCTGCCATCTTCCGATGACTTTGGCCGAAACAGGAAAGGTGGACCGGGAACAGTTAAGGGATGTGGCCGAAGCGGCTGTCAATGACGGAGCGATGATTGTCAATCCGAAAGCCATGTCGGCGGAGGATGTATTTCATATATTAAATCAGGCCTATGGGGCATAAAAAGTCCCGTAGAGTTCAAAAAGGTAGGTGTGGAGATGAAAATAGAAGAGATTGTCCGTCTGCAGAGACATTTTTTTGAGACGGGGGCAACCCGGAAAGTGGCTTACCGTAAAAATTGTCTGAAACTTCTCAGAGAAGCGATTCAGCTTTATGAGGCGGAAATCATGGAAGCTCTGGCAGAGGATTTGGGAAAGAGCAGCAGTGAGAGTTACATGACGGAAGTCGGTATGACGATGGCGGAATTATCCTATATGGAGAAAAATATTCACCGGCTGACACGGAAAAAGTATGCGCCGACGCCGCTGGCCCAGTTCCTCGCGGAAAGCTATGAGGTGCCGGAGCCTTACGGCGTGGTTCTCGTTATGAGTCCGTGGAATTACCCGTTTATGCTGACGATGGAACCGGTCATTGATGCCATTGCCGCAGGAAATACGGTGGTTATTAAGCCGAGCGCTTATGCACCGGCTACAAGCCGGGTGATTGCCAAAATTATCCGGGGCTGTTTTTCGGCCAAGTTTGCTGCGGTTGTGGAAGGCGGACGGGCCGTAAATCAGGATTTGCTCGAACAGAAGTTTGATTATATTTTCTTTACCGGCGGAAAGACGGTAGGAGAGCTGGTGCTGGAAAAGGCGGCCAGACATTTGACCCCGGTCACTTTGGAGCTTGGCGGAAAGAGTCCGTGTATCGTGGATGATACGGCGAATCTCAAGCTGGCGGCCCGGCGGATTGTTTTTGGAAAATATCTGAATCTGGGTCAGACCTGCGTGGCTCCGGATTACCTGCTTGTCCAGGAAAATGTGAAAGACGAGCTGGTCGGATATTTGAAAAAGGCTATTCGAAGCCAGTTCGGCAAAGAAGCGCTGAAAAATCCGGATTATGGAAAGATTATTAATGAGAAGCATTTTAACCGTTTGAACGGACTTCTTGAAGGTGCGGATATTATTTTCGGCGGCGAGAATGACGGCGAGAGCCGGATAGCGCCGACACTGGTAGACCATGTGACATTGAAAGACCCGCTGATGGGCGAAGAAATTTTTGGCCCGATTTTGCCGATTCTTACTTTTAAGAGCCGGGAAGAGGCGGTAAAAATCATTCGGGAAAATCCGACGCCTCTCGCAACTTATATATTTACCACGAACCGGAATAACCGGGATTATTTTATGAATCATGTGCGTTTCGGCGGCGGCTGTGTGAATGACACAATTATTCATCTGGCGACAAGCTACATGGGCTTTGGCGGCACCGGAACGAGCGGTATGGGGGCTTATCATGGCAGGAGGGGCTTTGATACGTTCACCCATTATAAGAGTATTGTAGATAAAAAGAATATAATTGACTTACCATTCCGTTATCAGCCTTATCAGGGCTGGAAGGACAAACTGGTACGTGTCTTTTTAAAATAAATAAGGAAATGGGTACAAAAGATGTTAAAGGAGAAAATACGAAAAGCACAGTTTCTTGTTGGCGTGGATGTGGGTTCGACAACAACGAAAATCGTTGCGGTCGATGCGAAAAGCAGGGAGATTGTATTTTCCGACTACCGGCGGCATAATGCTGCCCAGGTTCAAAGTGTATACGACGCAGTCCATCGGTTTGTCGCACAGTTTCCGGAGGCCGAAGTGCGGCTGGCGCTGACCGGCTCGGGGGCCAAACTGATTGCGGAGAGTCTGGATGTACCATACATTCAGGAGGTTGTGGCGAACTCCATCGCTTTGCGGGAGCGTTATGACGATATCCGAACAGCCGTAGAACTCGGCGGCCAGGATGCCAAAATGATATTTTTCAGCCGGGATACGGCGGATAATTCACTGAATGTGGCCGATATGCGTATGAACGGAAGCTGTGCCGGAGGAACGGGGGCTTTTATTGATGAGGTGGCTTCGATTTTAAAGGTTCCGATTGAAGCATTCAATGACCTGGCCGCCCGGGGAACCTGTGTTTATGATATTTCCGGCCGCTGCGGCGTCTATGCCAAAACAGATATTCAACCCCTGTTAAATCAGGGCGTGTCCAAGCAGGATTTGGCGTTGTCTGCGTTTCATGCGATTGCGAAACAGACCATTGGCGGTCTGGCTCAGGGGCTGGATATTGAAAAACCGGTGGTTTTTGAGGGCGGCCCGCTGACATTCAATCCGACATTGATTCGGGTGTTTATCGAGCGGTTGGGCCTGTCGGCGGACGAGGCCATTATACCGGAACATCCGGAAATTATGATTGCCTATGGGGCGGCTCTGTCACTGGACGGTATGTTTGCGGAGGATAACAGGGAAGTTTCACTGCCGCATATCTTAAAGCTGCTGCAGGAAAACCGTATTGTGGAAGCCAGTCAGGCGCTGAATCATGCGGAGCCGTTTTTTACATCGGAGGAAGAGCGGGAAGCCTTTTTGAACCGTCACAGACTTCCGGTAAATGATTTTAAAAAGCCTGAGCGGGGACAGACAGTTCATGCATATCTGGGAATTGATTCGGGAAGCACGACGACAAAGTTTGTGCTGATGGATGCGGATGAAAATATTCTGGATTCCTTCTATGCACCGAATGAAGGCAATCCTCTGGATGTGGCCAAGAAGGCCTTGATTGCCCTGCGTGACAGTTATAAGGAAGCCGGAGTGACGCTGGATATTATCGCCGTCGGAACGACCGGCTATGGCGAACTGCTCTTTGCCGAAGCCTTCGGCGCGGAGTGTCATGTGGTGGAAACGGTGGCCCATGCCCGGGCGGCCGGAAAGTATGTGGAGGATGCCACCTTTATTTTGGATATCGGCGGCCAGGATATGAAGGCCATTTGGCTGGACAGCGGCATTATTACGAATATCGTGGTGAATGAGGCGTGTTCGTCGGGCTGTGGTTCCTTCCTTGAAAACTTTGCCGCTTCTTTACATATTCCGGTGGAGGAAATTGCGAAGAACGCTTTTTCATCTCAGAATCCGGCCGCCCTTGGCAGCCGGTGTACGGTGTTTATGAACAGCAGCATTGTGACGGAGCAGCGTAACGGTAAGTTATCGGCGGATATTATGGCCGGACTTTGCCGTTCTATTATAGAAAATGTATTTACCAAGGTTATCCGTATTTCAAATCTGGATTCTCTTGGCGATAAAATCGTAGTTCAGGGCGGCACCTTCCAGAATGATGCGGTGCTGCGGGCTATGGAACAGTATATTGGAAAAGAAGTCATTCGGGCGCCTTATCCGGGAATTATGGGGGCTATCGGCGTGGCGTTGATTACGAAGGAACGTTTCGGCGCCGGACAGATGGAAAAAACCTTTATCGGTCTGGAGGCTATGGACGATTTTTCTTATACGCAGGAGTCAAATTTTCCATGTCCGTTTTGTACCAATCATTGCAAGCGGACGATTGTTACCTTTTCTAATGGAAAATCCTGGGTGACAAATAACCGGTGTGAGCGGGGAGAAATTCTGGGAGACCCCCGCGAAGCGGATGTTTGCAGGCAGCTTCAGGAAAAGATGCAGGCCGCCGGACAGATTCCGAATCTATTCCGAACCCGGGAAGAGCTTTTATTCAAGGACTATCCGGCGCCGGAAATTCTGCCGGAACAGCCGGTGACTATCGGTATTCCGAGAGTATTGTCCTTCTGGGAAACCATGCCTTTCTGGACAACCTTCTGGCGCTGCCTTGGATTCAAGGTTCGGTTATCTGATAAAAGCACCCGGCGGATATTTGAAAATGGTTTGTCCGGGGTAACTTCGGATACGGTATGTTTTCCGGCCAAATTGGTACACGGACATATACGGAATCTGGTAGAAAAGAAGGTTGACCGGATTTTTATGCCGTCCATTACAGCGGTGACTTCGGAAAATACGGAAGCAACCAGCGAATCCATGTGCGCGGTGGTTAAGGGGTATCCGTATGTCATTCGAAATTCGGATAATCCGAAAAAACGCTGGGGCGTGCCGTTTGACACACCGTTGTTCCACTGGTATGGAAAGGTGGACCGGGACAGACAGTTGACCGAGTATATGAAAGAAACCTTCCATATTTTGCCGAATCAGACGGCGGCGGCCATTAAGGCTGCGGATGAGGCTCAGGAAACCTTCCATCGGGAGCTGATTGAAGCCGGACAGGCGATTTTGGAGGAGGCAAAGCGTCAGGGCACGTATGCCGTGGTCCTCGCTTCCCGGCCATACCAAAATGACGATTTGGTTAATCATGATTTGCCGGCCATGTTTACCCGTTTGGGAATTCCTGTTTTGACGGTAGATTCACTGCCCGGACTTGAAAAGGTGGATTTGAGTAAGAGCCGTCTGGATGTGGTCAATAATTACCATGCCCGGATGCTTGGTTCGGCGATTATGGCAGCACAAAGCCCATATTTGGAATATGTTCAGATTGTCAGCTTCGGCTGCGGCCATGACGCCTATTTGTCCGATGAAATTATTCGAATGATGAAAGAGATTTCCGGGAAAATACCGCTTATATTAAAGTTAGATGAGAGTGACATTCAGGGACCTTTGCGTATTCGTGTCCGTTCATTTGTGGAAACAGTAGCCATGCGCCGTGAACGGAATGAGGAAATGGTCATCGAGGCATTGACGGACCCATATCCGGTGAAGCTGACAAAGGAAAATATCCGGGAGAAGGTTGTTCTTGTACCGAATACTTCCCATGCTTTCTGCCGGATTATGTCGGCGGCCCTGGCGGCCCAGCATGTGAAGGCCGTTCCGCTGGATATCGGGCGGGAAGAGGCGATACGTCTGGGGAAACAGTATGTTCATAATGATATTTGTTTTCCGGCCCAGATAGTTATCGGGGAGGCGTTGGCCGCCCTCAGAAGCGGAGCGTATGATGATAAAGAAGCGGCCATAGGCATGGGAAAATATATCGGCGACTGCCGACTGACGCATTATGGCGCGCTGCTCAGAAAAGCGCTGGATGATGCGGGATATGCCCATGTGCCGATTTTAACTAATGATGATGTGGATTACCATGACCTGCATCCGGGATTCCGTATGAATCTGCTGTCATCCCTGCGGATTGCGATTGCCTTACCGATGATTGATGCCCTGGAAGAATTGCTTCGGAAAATCCGGCCTTATGAGCTGGAACCGGGAAGCGCCAACCAGGCCTTTGAAAAGGGGATGGACGCCCTTGTGGACGGTTTGCAAAACCATGGTATCCGCGGTGCAAAACGGGGATTTGCCAAGGCTATTGATATTATGAAAGAAGTGCATTACGACCGGACGCACCGACGGCCGACCGTGTTGATTGTGGGCGAATATCTTTTGAATTTCCATCCGGGGGCGAACCATGATATTGAAGATTATCTGGAACGCAATGGCTTTGAGATTATTGAGGCCCGTATGACGGACGTCATTCGTAAGATTTATTTTGTTCTGGATTCTCAGATTCGGGAATACCGTTTGAAACGGCCCCTCGGAAAAAAGCTGTGGTTCCATACGGCGAATGAATTTTTTGAGCTGGCTCATAATATGACCGATGCCGTTGCAAAGCGGCACCCATTGTATACGCCGGCCTGCCGTCTGCCGGATTTGGTCAAAGACAGCGACCCGATTATGCATCATACCTTTGATGCGGGCGAAGGCGTACTGATTCCGGGGGAAATTCTTCATCATGCCAAACACGGCTGCCGGAATTTTGTCATTTTACAGCCCTTCGGCTGCCTGCCGAATCATGTCTTTGGACGCGGCGTGGCAAAACGGCTGAAAGAAATTTATCCTGACGCACAAATCCTGCCATTGGATTATGACCCGGACGTCAGCTTTGCCAACCTGGAAAACCGATTGCAGATGCTTATTATGAATGCGAAAACTGTAGAAACAGAATAGAAGTTTAATTTAAGACACACGACGATTTTTTTATCGCCGTGTGTTTTTTGTGCGCCGGACATTTGGAAGCGGACTTAAAGTGAGCGGAAGGCCGCTTTACAGGATAATTTAAATTCATTGTCAAATAAGTATATTTGGAAAAAATATGCACATACTAGCCTTAAACGAAGGGAAGGCAGGAAAAGAATATGAAGGACAGGGCTTATTTTGAAATCCGTCTGGAAAGTCTTGGCGGTCTGGGAGCCAACCTGTGCGGAAAAATGCTCGGTGAGCTGGGAGTGAAATATCTTGGCCTTAACGGAGCAGCATTTTCCAGCTATGGTTCTGAAAAACGGGGTTCGCCCGTCAGTTCATTTATACGCTGGTGTGCGGGCGATAAGGAAATACTGATTAACAGTCCGGTGCGGGAACCGGATATACTGGGGATTTTTCAGGAAAATATACTGATGAAATATCCATGGCCGGATATTTTAGAGATGCCTCGAAAGATGGTCATTAATACCCGGAAAAATGCGGAGGAACTTACAAAAAGCTATCCGTGGCTTTGCGGGCATATCTATTACCTTGACGGCATTTCCATTGCCATGCAGACGAAAAGCCGGATGAACATGATTATGCTGGGAGCTATGATGAAGGCGCTGGAAGATGAAGAGTTTGCGGAGGGAAATTTGGAAAACAGTCTGCTGTTGAACTGTGGCCGGAAGCTGATTGAAGAGACTGTGGGGAAAAAATATCCGGAGCTTCTGGACATTAATTTGAATGGATTTATGGCCGGACATGCCATGGTTCAAAGATTTCATAGAAAGCCGGATGGATTATCCGAAGAAAATCCGGCGGCCGGTTTTTCCGGCGGTCGGGGGATGCCAAAAGCCCGTCAGGAAACGCTGGTCTGGGGATATGAAAATGCACCGATTGGAGGCGCCAATCCTTTGGCGGGCAGTATGGCCTCCAATGACCTTTCACCGTCCCGAAGCGGTTATATGCCGTTGTTTGACGAATCAAAATGTATTCACTGCGGTCTCTGCGATTCGACCTGTCCCGATATGGTATTCCAGTTCAAGAAGGGGACTTATAAAGGTAAAGAACAGATGATGAACCGGGGCCTGGATTACCACTATTGTAAAGGGTGTCTTCGATGCGTTGCTGTTTGTCCGGTAAATGCACTGGTAGCCGGAGTGGAAGCGGAGCATCCGAACCCGCAGTGGTTCGTACCGGATAAAGACCTGGTGGCTTCAAATATTCATTGGACGCAGAAGGCATCGGATGGATGGATTACCGGGGAAAGTTTTATGAGTGAACGCCGGAACGACGGAGGTGTTAGATGATGGAAGAAACAAAAGTTGAGGCTCAGATAATGCTTTTTGACAGCGGCAACGAGCTGGCGGCTTATGCGGCCAGACAGATTAACTATCACGTCATGGGATATTATCCAATCACGCCGTCGACACAGATTGCGGAAAATCTGGATGCCATGAAGGCGGAAGGGCTTCACGATATATCTTTGGTGGCGGCGGAAGGGGAACACAGCGCAGCCGGAATCTGTTACGGCGCTTCGGCCTGCGGCGGAAGGGTATTTAATGCGACCAGCGCCAACGGTCTTTTGTATGCTCTGGAGCAGCTTCCCGTTCAATCAGGCACCCGATTTCCGATGGTCATGAACGTGGCTTGCCGTACCGTATCCGGGCCGCTTTCAATTAAAGGCGACCACAGTGATATTATGTATGCTTTAAATACGGGATGGATTATCCTTTTTGCCGATACGCCCCAGGCTGTTTACGATATGAATATCTGCGGCCTGAAATTGGCGGAGAAGGTAAATCTTCCGGTCATTGTGGCCTTTGACGGATTTTTTACGAGTCACCAGAAGCGGCGGTGTATGGTTTTTGAGTCGGAGGAGGTTGTGAGAAAATTTGTTGGCGAGCGTGAGCCGGAAGTGGATTTGCTGGATATGGAGCATCCGGTGACCATTGGTTCCTATATGAATGAGCCGGATATTATCAATAATAAATATCAGCTCCATCAGGCCATGAAGTCTGCGGCCAATTGGATTCCGACAATTTATGCCGAGTATGCGGAAATTTCCGGCAGAAGCTATGGCATGGTCAGGGAATGTCAGATGAAAGATGCAAAGATTGCCATATTTATTCTTGGTTCCGCTTACCATACGGTGCGTTCTGCCGTTCATAAGCTTCGGGAAGAAGGAAAAAAGGTCGGTGTGTTTACGGCCAGCGTTCTCAGGCCGTTTCCGGGGGAAGCTTTGTATAACCTTTGTAAGCATACGGAAACAATTATTGTCGCCGACAGGCAGGACAGCTATGGCGCCGGCGGCGGAAATATGACTTTGGAAATCAAAGCAATGCTTCAAAGTTTTGGTAAAGGCAGCGGAGAGATTCGTGTACTCAGCCGGATTTATGGCCTTGGAGGCAAAGATTTTTATGCTGAGGATGCGGAAATGCTTTTTCAGGAAGGAGAAAATCCGAAGGCGAAAGCCTTTGATTACGTCGGTGTGTTTAAAGGAACCGGCGGTCGGGAGGAAATGCGGTACTACGAACCGATTACAAAGGAGGCCGCATCACCGGGAATTATCCGGCGAAGCATAAATCCGGAAAATGGCCATGTACAGATAGAAAATGCCCGAATCAATGAATTGACGGTCATGCCGAAACGGCTCAGTCCGGGACACGGCGCTTGTCCGGGCTGCGGTATTCCGGTGAATGTCAATCTGTTACTGAAAGGGATTGAAGGGCATGTCGTCATTCTTTTCCAGACAGGCTGCGGTATGGTGGTGACGACAGGTTATCCGAAAACTTCCTTTAAAGTACCGTATATACACAATCTTTTTCAGAACGGTGCGGCAACATTGTCCGGTGTGGCGGAAATGTTTAAACAGCGGCAGAAACGGGGCGAATACCCGGAAGGGGATATTACTTTTGTCATGGTCAGCGGTGACGGCGGTATGGATATTGGGCTTGGTTCGGCGATTGGTGCGGCGCTCCGGGGAAGTCATTTGATTTTGTTGGAATATGACAACGGCGGCTATATGAATACCGGTTATCAGTTATCCTACGCCACGCCAATGGGAGCCAAAAGTTCCACATCCCATGTGGGGCCGGAACAGTATGGAAAAACATTTTTTCATAAAGATACGGCAGCTATTATGGCAGCTACCGGTATGCCTTATGTGGCAACGGCGGCCGAATCCAATCCGGCCGATTTTGTAAAAAAGGCGGCGAAGGCCCAGGTTTACGCAAAATCCGAGGGAATGGCCTATATCCGGGCTTTGTCGGCCTGTCCGCTCAACTGGTCTGATAAACCGGAGGAGGAACGGACTATCATTGGAAAAGGCGTGGATTGCTGCTATTTTCCTCTTTATGAGATTGAAAAAGGGCAGACAGCGTTGAGTTATAATCCGGAAAAATCGAATAAGAAAATTCCGGTAATTGACTGGCTCTCAATGATGGGCCGGACAAAGCATTTGTCAAAACCCCAGTATAGGGGTGTTGTTGAAAATATCCAAAAGGAAATCGACAGACGGTGGGAACGGCTGAAAGCCCTTTCTGACCATCCGTTGTTATAAATTTTAAATTCAGGAGGAATAATTATGGATTTCAGAGAAAGTGAAACAATGAAAAATTTGATGCGGGCCTTTGCCGGTGAAAGTCAGGCGAGAAACCGATATACTATGGCGGCTTCCCAGGCCAAAGCCAATGGTTTGTATGTCATTGAAACCGTATTTACTTTTACGGCAGACCAGGAAAAAGAACATGCGAAATTATTTTATAGCCATTTAAAAGATATGGCCGGGGAAACCATTGCCATTGATGGCGGCTATCCGGTGGATATTGACCCGGAAATGACAAAGCTGCTCCGTATGGCCCAGCACAACGAATTGGAAGAATATGATGATGTGTATAAACATTTTGGCGATACGGCAAAACAGGAAGGTTTTTCCCAGATTGGAGCGCTCTTTCATAATATTGCCGCCATTGAGAAAACCCATGCGGACCGTTTTGAACATTTTGCCCAGCTTATGGAACAGGGAAAACTTTTTGTAGCTGAACAGGAAACTGCCTGGATGTGCTTGAACTGCGGTTATATTTATAGCGGAAAAGAAGCGCCAAAGGTCTGCCCGGTTTGCCGGCATGAACAGGGTTACTTTATCCGACAGGTTATGGCGCCGTTTGATTTTTCACAGGTGCGCTGCCTTTGCGGCTGCCAGTAACATTGATAGGATAGGCCGTCGGTCATAAAGCCGACGGCTTTTTCTTGTATTTCACTTATTTTTATTGTAACATAAAGATAGTGTGTCCAGAAAGGAATGGGTATTAAATGAGCAAAAAAGAAGTCTGTCCGGTACATAAAAAATGCGGTGGCTGCCGTTATCAGGGTGTGCCCTATGAAGAACAGTTAAAGATAAAAGAAAAAATGGTCGGAAGGCTGATGGGAAAATACTGTAAGATTTATCCGATTGTTGGCATGGAAAATCCGATGCACTACCGGAATAAGGTACATGCCGTTTTTGACAGAGACAGAAAAGGAAATATTATTTCCGGTGTTTACAGAGAAGGAACCCATCAGGTTATTCCGGTAGAATCCTGTATGATTGAAGATGTGCTGGCTGATGAAATCATTGGAACGATTCGTAAACTGGCAAAATCCTTTAAAATTAAAACTTATGATGAGGATACGGGTTATGGATTATTGCGCCATGTTCTTGTAAAACGGGCCTTTGCCACAAACCAGGTCATGGTCGTTGTTGTCACTGGTTCTCCGGTATTTCCGTCACGCAATAATTTTGTTAAAGCTCTTTTAAAGGAACATCCTCAGATTACGACAATTATTCACAACATTAATGATAAGAGGACAAGTATGGTCCTCGGAGAACGGGAAAAAGTTCTGTACGGTAAAGGCTATATCGAGGATGTCCTCTGCGGCAAAAAATTTCGCATTTCCGCGAAATCCTTTTATCAGGTGAATCCGGTTCAGACGGAGGTTCTCTATAGAAAGGCCATTGAAGCTGCCGGCTTTACCGGAAAGGAATATGTGATTGACGCTTACTGCGGTATTGGAACCATAGGCATGGTAGCCAGTGATTATGTGGATTTGGTGGTTGGTGTGGAGCTTAACCGGGATGCGGTTCGGGATGCCATCGGCAATGCAAAGGTAAATGATATTAAAAATATTCGCTTTGTCTGTGACGATGCCGGAAAATTTATGGTCAAATTGGCTGCCGCAGCTCAACGGGATAAAAGTGTCCGATTACCGGATGTGGTTCTCATGGACCCGCCACGGAGTGGCAGCGACGAAGCATTTTTAAGCGCCCTTGTTAAGATGGGGCCAAAGACTGTCGTTTATGTTTCCTGTAATCCGGTGACCCTTGAGCGGGATGTCAAATGGCTTGAGAAAAAGGGATATAAAGCGAAAGGCGTCTGGCCGGTAGATATGTTCCCTTTTACTGAGCATACAGAGGTCGTATGTTTGATGTCAAGGGTCGAAGGAGAATAGGCACGAAAGCCCTTGATTTCAGGCGCTTTTCGGATTCCCGTAGCTTCGAGCAGGTTGAAGCGGCAATCGCTCTGAGGTAACTTATTTATGGCGGCACGGCTCAAAAATCGGCAGGCTTGAGTAGCCGATTTAGATGTCAGAGGGTTGAAGCTGTAGATTAGATGTCAAGGGGGTGTGTGTCCGGGATAGATGTCAAAGGTGAAAGGCGTTTACGAAACGGCTTGGTAAATAAAAATTTTGATTTAAGGGAGAAACATCAGACATATGAAAGTTCACGAATTTGGAAGTAAATCGAATCCGGTAATCCTGCTTCTGCCGGGGACTATGTGTTACTGGAAAGGAAATTTTGACAACGTGATTGATAATCTGTCACAGGATTTTCTTGTGGCTGCAGTTGCATACACGGGATTCGATGAATCTGATACTGAAAGCTATGTTTCTGTGACAGATGAGCTTGAGAAAATTGAGCAATACATCAAAGAACATTACGACGGTAAGGTCCGTGCTGTATATGGATGTTCGCTTGGAGGCACTTTTGTTGCACATCTCGCCACAAGACATAATATTTCCATGAAATACGGCATTATAGGAAGCTCTGATTTGAATCAGGCAGGCAATATTAAAGCATCGCTGATGGCAAAGCTGATGGTAAAGGTTACATATAACTTCATCCATACAGGACATTACAATTCCAGATTGATGCAGAAACGATATGAGCAGCAGATGGCAGATTCTGATCCTTATAATAAAGCTTTTGTCGCTATCACGGGACGGGATAAATATGACATGAGCTTCATCACGAAGGAAAGCATGATAAATCAGTTTAAATCTGACCTTGTCACACCACTTCCGACAGGAATCGATAATGGGGAAACTCAGATTCATATATTCTATGCTAAAAAGATGGGTGAAAAATATCTTGAACGATACAGGAAATATTTCAAGAGTCCAATCATCCATGAACAGGACATGCGCCATGAGGAGTTACTCGGCGTTTACCCGGAAGATTGGTGTAAGCTGGTAAAAGAAATCTGCACCTGACATAAAGTCGAATTTTCATAAACAGACTAAAGCTCCTTACTACTGATTATCGTTTAGTGACGAGGAGCCTTTTTATACTTCGATTTCGATTGTGAGGCCGGACTTGAATTCCACGGTGAAGCGAATTCCACGGTGAAACGGTCAGCGAAGACTGAAAAAGTGTAGAAAACAAAGGATTTCCGGGAATTGGGACTGTTTGGATGGCAGTTTCAATTCCCGGATTTTTTGCGTTATGGAAGTCTGTGGGAACGGGTCTACGGTAAAAAATGGCGGAGAGTTGTGGAGACAGGATAGATATCGGGTATGTTGTGGAGACAGGATTGTTAAAAGGGGTGTCGAGTTGACAGGATTGTTAAATGAGATAAAACTTGCAATTCTTTTTATATTCAATTAATATGCTACTACCTTGAAACTAAGCATGAAAAGTGCCGTTGACTTTTCACCTGGGACAAAGTT
This sequence comes from uncultured Lachnospiraceae bacterium, assembly GCA_902489645.1. Taxonomy (GTDB): domain Bacteria; phylum Bacillota; class Clostridia; order Lachnospirales; family Lachnospiraceae; genus Frisingicoccus. The sequence goes on from CABUAW010000014.1 coordinate 37,014, forward strand.
TATACTGGTACCAGAAGGAGGTCTATTAAACAGTTAGAGACGATGCTGTTTATTAGTCGGCTGAAAGCATATCATTTTTCGTTGGAAGAGATTAAGGCAATTTTTGAGTCGGAGGAGGTAATGGATGACAAACTATATGCGGCTCTTAATAAAAAGAAAAAAGAGATTTCAATGCAAGTGATGATGTATAGAAATACGTTGGAGCAGATAGATGCTGATATGTCCGCCTTAAGAAAGGGAAAGTCGATTATATTGTATATGGAAGATATTGGTATAGAACTGGTGGAGGTGCCAAAGATGTATCTTCTGTCCATCCGAAAGATGATTCAGGAACAGGATTTCCCTGATGAGTATGAGTATTGCTTTGGAAAGCTGTTTAAGAAAATGAAGGAAAAGAGCCTTACAGAATCTGCTCCGCCAATGGTTTTGTTCCATAGTGATGAATATAGTCCGTTTGGGCTGGATACAGAATTTGCTGTACCAATCAAAGAGTATGCAACGGGAACAAGGGACTTTTCTCCCGGACTTTGTTTGAAAACCGTTGTGCATGGTTCCTACTCGCAGCTCTCTTCTGTTTATGCGAAGCAAATTGAGTGGGCAGAAAAAGAAGGGTACGAAAATTGAAATGCGCTTTATGAAGTTTATGTAACAAGTCCTTCGGAGGTTTTGCAGGAGAGCGAACTCATTACAGAGGTTTACTATCTAGTAAAAAAGATATTAAAAAATAAGATAGGAAATAAATGCGTTTGCAAATTTGCTAAAGTAAAGGAGATACTATGGCTCAGAAAAGAATTAGGGAACTTGAACATAAGATTAACACTGATTACGGAAATACCACAGGCGTGATGGTGAAAATTGGTATATGAAAAATATTTTAAGGGATGCACAAGAGAAAGCTAGGTTCATATTTATTCTGTAACGAAAAGTATTATTTCAATACTGATTGGGATTGCAGTAGATAAAGGCTATATTCAAAGCATTGAGCAGAAAGTGCTGGATTTTTTCCCGGAATACATAGTAAGGAAGAGAGAAAATACCATCCAAAATATCACAGTCAAGGATATGCTGACAATGACAGCACCTTATAAGTATCGTTTTTTTTGCTCCGTATGTGAAATATTTCACTAGTGAGGATTGAGTGAAATTCTCTTTAGACTTGCTAGGGGGCCGGGGGAAGATTGGAACATTCCGATAGGCACCTCTGATTGGCCCGGATATTCTTTCAGGAATATTAGTAAAAACAACAGGTCAGTCGGTATTTGAGTTTGCAGATGAAAATTTATTTTCCCCATTAGAAATTCATATAGAAGGGGATTTGATGTTCGAAAACAAGGAAGAGCAACTGGCATTTAATGAATCTATAGATACCAGCGGATGGGTCCGGGATTCATTGGGGATTCATACAGCAGGCTGGGGACTTACGCTTTTCCCCCTATGGATATGGCAAAAATCGGTCAGTTATATTTGAATAAAGGCCTATGGAGCGGAAAACAAATTGTATCAGAAAAGTGGGTGGAAGAAAGTACGAGAGAGCATAGCCGATGGAAAAAATATAATTTATGTGAATACAAGAGATAAAATAGTTGTGGCATCCGCTGCGCTTTTTATTCCAAAGGCGGGAGATAGGATAGATTTAATCAAAACATATATAGAACCAATATTTAAATAGCCTGAGAATAAAACGATGGAAACGGATTTATTTGAATTTGAATACTAAGCATAGTATAATGGCAGAAAAGGATAAGGTGAGGTTATGAAAGGGAATAAGATGTTATCACAAAGTGTTGCGGATAATATTCTATCCATGATAACAATAGAAAAAAGATTTTCTGTCGGTGATAAATTACCAAACGAACTGGATTTATCAGAAGAATTGAATGTAAGCCGTACTACGCTGCGAGAGGCCATCCGAATTTTGGTCGCTTTGGATATACTGGAAATTCAAAGAGGAAAGGGTACATATGTCAAAGAAAATGCGTTTAAGAAGCGGCAGGATTTAGAACAGTTATCGAGTGTAAAGGTCAACGCGAAGGACCTATACGAAATGCGTTTGATATTTGAACCGGAGGCCGCGTATTATGCCGCTTTAAGGGCAACGGATTCCGAGATAAAGCGGATACTGGAATTTGGCAAAAAGGTAGAAAAAGAAATCAGCAATCACGAGGACAGAACAGAGGATGAACATTCTTTTCATAAAGCGATTGCACAGGCTACCCATAATGAATTTATGAATAAACTCATGCCGATTTTATATCAGGCGATTTCAAAGGGGGTATATTTATCTTTACAGAGCGATAAAGCCATTGAAGATACAATAAATGACCATAGAATGATTATGGAATTTTTGGAGCAGCGTAATGCGGAAGGCGCAAAAAATGCGATGAAAATACATATCATGCACGCAATGAAGGAATTAGGGCTTGATTAATATTTTAGGTTCTTGCTTATGGGGCAGGAGCCTTTATTTTTTAATATAGACATCATACAACTAATTGACATCATACAAACAGAAAGATATAATTAGGGTGAGAATAGGATATTTAATATAATGATTTTAGGAGGTATGATGAGATGAAAAGAATTGATGTGTCTGCATGGGAACGAAGTCTACACTATCAAGTATTCCGGAATAGTGCGGGGCCGCAGTATTGTGTGAGCTTTGCTCTTGATATCACGAACTTTTTGTCGAAAATCCGATGGAAAGGTTATTCTTTTACGTTTTCTTTTGTTTTTGCTGTTTCAAAGTGTGCAAATGAGATTAAGGAGTTCCGATACCGATTTGTAGATGGTGAGCCTGTTGAATTTGAAAGAATTAACACAGCATTTACTTATTTGAATAAAGAAACAGAGTTGTTCAAGGTGGTAAATGTGGAAATGAAGGATACGTTGGAAGAATATGTGACAGCGGCCGCCAGAACTGAAAAAGAACAAGAAGAGTATTTTACTGCGCCATTAGGAAATGATGTATTTCAGTTTTCTGCTTTTCCTTGGGTGAGTTTTACTCATATTTCCCACACGGATTCGGGCCAAAAGGATAATGCGACGCCGTTATTTGATTGGGGTAAATATTACGAAAAGGACGGTAAAATTTTGCTGCCATTTTCTGTGCAGGTACATCACTCCTTTGTAGATGGTGTGCATATCGGGAAATTGGCGGAGAAATTGCAGCACTATTTAGATACTTATGAATAATGGGTTGGGGGATAGCTGTTCGAAAAGGTTATCGTGCGCTTAAAGAAAAAGGAATTTTTATTACATTTGAAAATTTCGCACCTTGTGATGAGGCAATGAAACATCTATATTTGAAACGGTGGGAAAAATATCAACACAGCAAAGGGAAAAGTATTCTGGCCTGTGAAAAACATCTGAATAGATACAATACAGAATATTTTCCAATAACAATACAAGAACAGATTAGGATTTTGAGAGATTGCGGCTTTGGGAGCGCAGAGATTTTTTGGTGTTCCTATATGCAGGTTGGCATTTTAGCAAGAAAGTAAGTTTGCAAATGACTCGAAGTCGGCGGCCACCGGGTGATAAAACGCCGCCGAAAAATCAGTTCTGCTATTTAATCTGATGAATGTTTCGGTATTCCCTGGGACTCATGCCATAGGTTTCTTTGAACAGTTTGGCAAAATGTCCGGCATTCCGATAACCGACCTTCAAGGCGACTATTCGGATATTATCATCCGAGTTTTGCAGCAAAAGGAGGGCGTAATTCATCCGCATGACTTTCAGATATTCATAAGCCGTTGTGCCATATACCTGGCGAAAAGCCATCTGGAAACGGGAAGGGCTCATATTGGCCGTATGGGCCAGTGTTTCAATGGAGGGATAGGCGGACAGGTCCTTTTTCATGAAGGTTACGGTTTTCGCGAGGGAACGTTTGTCCTTTTTATCCAATTTTACCGGAAGACGGCGGCGGTTTTGTTCCTGTTCCCGATTGTGGGTGACAAGAGAAAGGATTTCCATGACCTTCCCTTCCATATAAAGGTTACGGGTTTTGCCTTTGGCCGGGCAATCCTTAATCTGCTGAAATACAAAATTCAATTCAGGGGAATTGGGATTTTGTATTAAAAAATCCAGAGCATTTCTTGACATTTCGTAGCTGTCTCCATAACGTGACTGTAAAAATTGGTCAAAATAGGTCCGTGTCACGATAATTTTTGTAAATCGGGCAGGTTTTCCGGCCTCACAAAAGGCATAGGCCGTTTTTTGGGTATTTGCATAACAGCAGATGCCGCGCTCCACCGGACGGATTTTCCGTCCGCCAACCTTAAAAGAGCTGGTATTTGTTTCAAATTGACAGATTTCAAAATATTCCTGTTCAATTGCGGACACTTTTTCAAAGGTTTGGCGGGGCGTAAAGTCTGCGATAAGAATTAAAAACTGGTTATGAAAATTCATTATACGCACCATACCGTTTCCATAATCGGAAAGCATTTGATAAAAAATACAGCTTTCGTCGGAGCGTTCAGCGACCGGTATAAAATGCTGTATCTTTGGAAGGTTCATATAATAATCAATAACAGACGGTTCCATAGTATTTCCTCCTCAATAAAAGAATAGCACAATTGAATAGCACAATCCAGTATTTTTATATCACGATATTTTTAAATTCCAATTTTGAAATTTCCAAAAATCCTGATAAATCCGGGGATTATCCGTGCCTGAGGATTATCATTTTTCGAGGCTTGGGATAGCTTGATTTTTCGCAGGTAAAATCATACACTGAAACGGCAATAGTTAGTTAAATCTAATAACAGATGGTTTTCAGTGTAAAGGAGGTTTTCTATGAAAACAGAAAATGCGGAACAATTAAGTGTACGGTCACTGATGAGAGAAGAAAGGCTCAGGCTGACGCTTGGGACGGTTTTGGCTGTGATTTGTTCGGCGCTGTCGTTTGTGCCTTACTTTGTCATTTATCAGATGATTCTTGCTCTGGCAAATGGCACGCTTCAATTTCAAACAGCTCTGTTTTGGGCGTTGGCGGCCATTGGTTCGGCGGCTGCACAGAATATTTTCATATCTTGTGCGGCTATTTGCACCCACGTGGCGGCATTTAATATAATGCACCGTTTGAAGCTGCGCGTGCTTGAACATCTTTCCCGCCTGAATCTGGGGTTTTTCGGAAGCCATACCCAGGGACAGTTAAAAGGGGCCTTATTTGATGATATTGGCCGCCTGGAGGATTTTATTGCCCATAATACGATTGAGCTGGCACAGGCGGTGGTTGTGCCGGTGATATTGATTGTTTTTTTATTATTTCTCCAGCCGGTGATGGCCATATGTATGCTTGTTCCCGCAGCTTTGGGGATTGCCGTTCCCATGGCGATGATGAAAAGATACCCGGATTTGACGGATGAATACGCAAAAGCCATGGCGGAAGTCACTTCGGCCGTAAATGAATATGTCAGTTGTATGCCGATTATAAAAATGTATGGTTTGACCGCAGAGAAATTCAGAAAATATGGTACGGCTGTCATGGCGTATATGAATTGCCTGAAACAAATGGCAAAATATGCCTGCCGGCCATTGGCGATTACGATTGTTATTTTAGATTCGGGGATTTTGTTTACCCTTCCGGTGGGCGGTTTGCTTTATCTGAACGGGCAGCTGCCAATGGAAAGGTTTCTTTTATTTATATTATTGACCATGTGTTTTTATAGTGCATTTTTCAGTCTGTTAAATATCATGATGGGACATATGGAGCTGGAAAGCGGTCTGGTCAGTGTCAGGGAAATTTTAAAGACGGAGCCGATAAGCGGAGGTGAAAAAACACTGGATAAATCGGGAAGCTACGGGATTACTTTTGAGGACGTATCTTTTAGTTATGACAGTGAACATGAGGTACTTTCCCATGTGTCACTGAATATAGAACCCGGAACATTTACGGCCTTTGTGGGGCCGTCCGGCGCGGGAAAAACAACGGCGGCCCAGCTTATCGGACGATATTGGGATACCAGTTATGGCACCATCCGTATCGGCGGAGTGCCGGTAAAGGAATTATCTTTGGAATCCTTGATGGAATTGACGGCCTTTGTTTTTCAGGACGTGTTCCTGATGGAAGATACCCTGATGGAAAATATCCGTATGGGCAGCGAAGCTTCTGAGGCGCAGGTGATAGCTGCGGCCAGGGCGGCCCAGATAGACGATTTTATATGTTCACTTCCGAAAGGATATGCCACACGGATTGGAGAACAGGGCGTAAAGCTGTCCGGAGGACAGCAGCAGCGGATTGCCATTGCCCGGGCCATATTAAAGGATGCCCCTATTGTAGTTTTTGACGAGGCCACGTCGTATTCGGATATTGAAAATGAACATAAAATTCAGTTGGCCCTTCAGAGCCTGTTGAAGAATAAGACGACGATTATGATTGCTCACCGGCTTCATACAATTAAAAACGCGGATAATATTGTGGTTTTTCGGGACGGGAAGATTGCGGAGCAGGGCCGTCATGAGGAATTGGAAGCGCTGGGCGGAATTTACAGTGAAATGTGGCATACATATCTTGGTGAAAATGGTGGAATGGAGGAAATCTGATGTTGCGTACGATTCAAAAATTAATTGGTGATACCAAGAAAGCGTTCTATTTTCCTGTTTTTTTAATGTGCATGGATTCTGTCGGCAGTGTGGCCCTTTATTTTATACTGTATCTGACAGTTCTTGATTTATTTTATCACACGCTTACCGTGGAAAAAATCATCCTATATACGTGTGTGTGTCTGGTCAGTGTGATTTACCGGATACTTGTATATCAAAAAAGCTACTTGCTTTGCTTTGAGCGGACCTACACAGTCACCGGACGGCTGCGCATCCGGCTGGCCGAGCATTTTCGACGGCTGGGTTTGGGCTGTTTTAATCAAAACAGTACGGGGTATCTCATTCAGACATTGACGAATGATGTAAGTAATTTTGAAGGGGTATTATCCCATGCCCTTTCTTTTATTATGAAGACAGTGACCATGTGCGTCCTGATTCTCATCGGAACATTTTTCATTCACTGGAAGCTGGCCCTTTCTGAGTGTGTGGTTCTCATACTGGCGTTTCCGCTGCTTCATTGGGGAAATACTCTGGTAGAGCGGCTTGGGCTCAGAAAGCGAAATCTGACAAATCAAATGATTTCAACCGTTATGGAATACCTGAAAGGGATTAAAGTGTTCAAGTCTCATAATATGACATCCCCGCATTTTGAGCGTTTATTGAATCGTCTGGAGGAAGTGCGAAGAATCAGTATTTATACGGAATGTAAAATGGCGCCTCCGACGGCGATATATTCAATGGTGGTAAATTTTCTGATGCCTCTTGTTTTACTGGGCGGCAGCTCTATGCTGCTGGGCGGCCATATCGGAGGGGAGACACTAATCGCGTTTCTTATGATGAGTATGGCAATTTCCAGGCTGCTGACCGCTTTTGAACATTATTATATTATGCTAAAGGATTTAAAGCTGGCTGCTGATAATCTGGAGCAGGCGATGGAGCAGGCGCCTCTTTCCTATACGGAGAATGATTTTGAACCGGAAACGTATGATGTGGAATTTCAGCATGTCCGTTTTTCTTATGACAGCGGGACGGAGGTACTTCACGATATCAGTTTTTCTTCGCCGGCTGGCAGCGTGACAGCGCTGATTGGACCGTCCGGTTCGGGGAAGTCTACGGTGGCGAATCTCATTGCAAGATTCTGGGATGTGGATTCCGGTCACATTTTCATTGGCGGAAAGGATATCAAAGAATTAAATCCGGACAGGCTTTTAGAATTTGTCAGCGCTGTATTTCAGGAAAACAGACTGCTGTCGGATACGATTCTGAATAATATCCGGGTGGGCCGTCCGGAGGCGAGTATGGAGGAAGTTGTGGAAGCGGCAAAGGCGGCCTGCTGTCATGAATTTATTACCAAACTCCCCCGGGGATATGATACGGTGCTGTCGGAGGGCGGCGCATCGCTGTCCGGCGGAGAAAAGCAAAGAATTGCCATTGCCCGGGCCATCCTAAAAAATGCGCCGATTCTTTTGTTGGATGAATCTACGGCCTCCCTGGATGCGGATAATGAATCAAAAATCAATCGGGCGTTGGATGAGCTGATGGAGGGCAAGACAGTCTTTGTCATTGCCCACCGTTTGAATACCATTAAAAATGCCGGGCGGATTATTGTGTTGAATGATGGGATTATCGAGGAAATGGGAACCCATGCGGAACTGATGAAAAAACACGGGCATTATTATGAAATGGTTCAGGAACAGGAAAAAGCGAAACGGTGGATTGCCTGAGCAATTGAGAAAAACCAATCATGTACGGCGTTGACCCCGGAACGGCATAAATGCTAAAATTAGTATCAACTAATTGTTGAAGCTAATAATAAGGAGGGCTTTTATGAAAAAAGTGATGAGGCGTTTATCTGCATTTTTTCTGGCGTTGGCATTGATTGTCACTGCCGGTGCGGCGCAGCTGCTCACAGTTGAGGCTGTGGGGACACCACCGACTGAAATTACGGAATGTATATCTTATTTCGGTTACGATTTTAAGATTACATTCCCGGATAGTGCGGCCGGGTGGTTAAGTGCGGTGACAGGCGTCACTGTGGGCGAAACCGTCTATACGAAGGCAGACAGTTCCTATGGTGTAAACAATAATATGAATTTTTATGTTGGCGCAAATTCGTACAGTAATTATATATTAATCGGCGAAGCTGCAGTCAATGACACGGCCGAATGTGTGATTTTGGCGGAGGGCTATGCCGATTTGGTATTGGAATTGAATAAGGCAAATCATAGCGCTGTAATCAAGACCAGCCAGGGCGGCGAGGAACATACCCATACGGGCGGTACGGCGACCTGCC
>CABUAW010000015.1 GCA_902489645.1 uncultured Lachnospiraceae bacterium
CCTCCACCGGACGTTATCCGGCATCCTGCCCTGTGAAGCTCGGACTTTCCTCACCTGAAACCTTTCGGTATATACAGGCGCGACCATTCAACAGACTTGAAACATTATATTATCACTCTTTTATTTATTTGTAAAGAGTTCTAAACATTAAAATAACTTCCTCCGATAAATTCTCTTAAAATTGAATTTTTCGGTATATTTTCACTGGTCACTCCGATAAAATAATCTAAAAATTTTAAAAGGCGTTTGGCTTCTTCATATTCCGGCTGCTCCGGGCATATACGGAACAACAGCGGTTCGGCAAACTGTTTTAATACGGAAAGCTCGTAAATCAAAGCCGAATTAAACTGGGCGTCCGCATTTTCCTGATATGGGAAAATATTAAATTCTTCTCCCCGACGCACCGAATTCCACATGGCAATGGTATGGGCCGCCTGTGTTCCCCGATGGGCGGCGTCCCGGACAATCCGGCGAATCAGCCGGCCGTCGGTGGCAATCCGGTTATGTTCATCCAGATTTAACTGGGTCAGCGCACTGATATATACCCGGAATTTGTCGTCTTTTGGAATACTGTAGGTCAGCGCGTCGTTCAGACAGTGAATACCTTCAATCACAAGGACATCTTCATCGCCTATCTGCATAAAATTATTTTTACCGTATTCGGATTTTCCGTTGACAAAATTAAAGGTTGGCAGTTCTACCCGTTTTCCGGCCAGAAGTTCCGTCAAATCTTTGTTAAACTGTTCAATATTTAAGGCTTCCAGACATTCAAAGTTATAATTTCCATCCGCATCTTTCGGCGTTTTTTCTCTGTCAACAAAATAATTGTCCACAGGAATCGGGTGGGGCTTTAATCCCTTTGCCCGAAGCTGGACACTGAGCCTGTGGGAAAACGTTGTTTTTCCCGAAGAAGATGGTCCGGCAATTAAAACGATGCGCTTGCCGCTTTCAAATATATTTCCGGCGATATCCGCAATATTTTTTTCCTGTAATGCTTCGGAAACAAGCATTAAATCCATGAACTCCCCTTTGGAAATACAGTCATTTAACTGGCCGGCATTGCATATGCCAAGCCGCTCTCCCCACATCGTTGATTCTTTGAGAACATTAAAAATCTTTTCCGAAGGCTGAAATTTCTGGATGATTTCCGGCGCTTCGGCCACAGGCATCTGCATAACAAAGCCTTCACGGTAAGGAATCAGTTCAAACCGGCGAATATACCCGGTGGACGGCGCCATGTAGCCATAATAGTAGTCCGAAATATCCTCCAACTGATACATATTCACCCGGGATGCTCTCCGGTATTTAAGCAGTTTTACTTTTTCGTCCATTCCGCTTGCTTCAAATACGGCGGCCGCCTCTTCTGTTGATACGGTCCGTTTGATAATCGCAAGGTCGCTGTCCCGAAGCTCTTCCATCCGCTGCTGGAGCCTTTCAAGAAGTTTTTTTTCTATCGGCATATGTCCGGCCATTTCACAATAATAGCCTTTATGCACAGAAAACTGAACAACCAGCTTTTCATTTTTTCCTAAAACATCCGCAACAGCCTTTGTCAGCATTAATGTTGCTGTCCGTCTGTAAGACTGCTCACCAACCTTTTCCCCGGTGGTCACAAATTCGATACTGGCGTCGCTTCGGACATGCTTATATAACTCTTTTAATTTTCCGTTTAACCGGGCCATAATAATCCGATGCGGATACCGTTCCTGCAGCTCCCGGGCTATTTCTTCCAGTGAAATTCCGAAAGGGTATTCCCGGATTTCATCGAGGACACGGACCTGGATTGTATTCTTCTCTTCCATCATATCCCTCCTTATCAAATCGTATGGAATGGATAGGCCACCCGGGCCCTGTATACCTGAATATCCGAACAGTGGTTTATTAAAAATTCTGCCATATCATCGATAAACACATGTTCCAGGCCATAGTGGCCCGCATCAATCACGGCAATGTGTTTTTCCAGACAATCCAGCCCTTCATGATGTCCGAAATCGCCGCCAATCAACACTTCCCCGGACTGAGCCAGCGCAAAGTCCTCCATGCCCTTGGCCGAGCCGGGACATACGGAAACACGGCGGATTTTCTGTTTTAAATCTCCATAGACACGGACATCCGGAATTTGGAACCTTTCTTTGATTTTTACGGCACATTCTTCGAGCGTCATCGCCGTCTCAAAATCGCCTGTATAGCCAATGCCTTCACTGCCGTCGGCAACCGTAGGTTCCAATATCTGCAGATTTTTGAGCTGCATTTTTGAGGCGACAATATCTGCCATACGTTTCACATCGTAATTTGTGTGCATCGCATAGCAGGCGATATGATTTTCCATCATGCAAAGCAGACGTTCCCCAAGGTAATCCCTTTCTTCAATGCGCTTAATGGCTGAAAAAATCACCGGATGGTGCGTCAGCAGCATATCGGCTCCGACGCGGACAGCTTCATCTATAACCTCTGTCGTTGCGTCCAGAGCCACATAAATTTTATGAATATCTTTATCCATACGCCCGCAAAGAAGCCCCACATTATCCCATGAAAGCGCGGCTTCGTTTGGAAAATACTCCTGGAGAAGCCCGTATAATTCTTTACCTCTCATATGTACTCACCTACTTACTATAATAATTCATGGCACATTCCAATTGTTCCAGATAGGCGGTAACCTCGCCATATCTTTCGGTACCGGCCTGATAATTTTCCGTTAATTGTTTTAATATTTTATCATAAAGATTTTTTTCTTTTTCTAAAAATTCCTTTAATACGGGATGCTTTTCTTCAAGCAAAAGCTTTCCAAACAAATATTCCGTTTCTGTCCAGGCTTTTGCGTGACCGGGAACGGCCTTCATCGCCATATAATATTTTCCCTCGTCCCGCAGCATTATTTCTTTTATAATACAAAAATCATGTTCCGTCAAATAGCGGCGAACCAAAGGAATCTCCGACTGGGGCTGCAGCACCCAGGCAGAAACGCCCCTGCCATTTTCCCGTCCCTCGGTAAGAATCCGAATCATCAACGGGCCGCCCATCCCGGCAATAAGAACCGTATCCGCCTCACCGGGTCTGAGTTTCTCCAATCCATTTGAAAGACGCAGCTCCATCACCTTCTGAAACCCGTATTTATCTCTGTTTTCTTTCGCCCGCTGCAGTGGCCCCTGATGGATATCCATGGCAATGGCCGAAGGAATACGCCCTTTTTCCAGAAGCCATATGGGAACATAACCATGGTCTGTTCCAACGTCCGCCAGACGTCCGCCCTCCGGAACCATTTCGGCCACCTGAATCAATCGCTGTGATATTTTCTGCATGTCATTCTCCTAATCCGACAAAAAATCAATTAATTTACTGCTCCGGCCCCTGCTTCGAAGTTTACGTAAGGCCTTCGCTTCAATCTGACGGATGCGTTCTCTCGTTACATTGAATTCCTTTCCGACTTCCTCCAACGTTCTCGCATGGCCATCATCCAGTCCAAAACGCAGCCGGAGTACCTTCGCCTCCCGGTCGGAAAGCGTTGCCAGTACCTCCTCAAGCTGCTCCTGAAGCACAGAATAGGCCGCGGCCTCCGCCGGTACCGGCACATGCTCATCCTGGATAAAATCTCCCAGGTGGCTGTCGTCCTCCTCGCCAATCGGCGTTTCCAAAGAGACCGGTTCCTGTGAAATCTTCATAATCTCCTGAACCCGCTCTACCGGCATACGCATACGTTCAGCAATTTCCTCCGGCGTCGCTTCCCGGCCAAGCTCCTGAAGAAGCTGTCTGGAAGTTCTCCGCAATTTGTTAATGGTTTCTACCATATGAACCGGAATACGAATCGTCCGCGCCTGGTCAGCAATAGAGCGGGTGATGGCCTGACGAATCCACCAGGTGGCGTAGGTACTGAATTTATAGCCTTTGCGGTAATCGAACTTTTCCACAGCCTTCATAAGCCCCAGATTCCCTTCCTGAATCAAATCAAGAAGGGCCATTCCTCTCCCCGCATAACGTTTGGCAATACTGACGACAAGACGCAGATTTGCCTCTGACAAACGTTTTTTTGCCTCTTCATCCCCGGCTTCAATCCGTTTTGCCAGAGCAAGCTCCTCTTCCGCAGACAAAAGGGGCACCTTGCCGATTTCTTTCAGATACATACGTACCGGGTCTTCCATATTGATACCTTCCGGCATGGATAAATCGATTTCCGGTATATGGTCCATTTCAAGCGCTTCCACCGATTCATTGTCCGGAAAATCCTCTGCCATGTCGTTATCCTCTATTTTAGGCAAATCGATATGCGCTTTATCCATTGCGTCATAAATCTGCTCCGTCTGTTCTTCTGTTAAATCCATATCTGAAAAATAGTCAAGGACCTCCTGAAATGTCATTCCATCCTTTCGCCTGCTGATGGCGCTCATCAGGTCTTTTAAACGTTCATCAAATGTCTTTTTTTCACCCATATTCATCCTCCCGGCAATCTGTCTATATTCTTTCCACACTAAAGAGAAATATGCAAATTCTGTAAATCGGATTTCATCCGGATAATTTTTTGTAAATCGGCCAGGTTCTGCGTCCGCCGGCTGAGTTCATCCAAATGGTATCGTTTAATCCGCACAACCGTCTCTGTAAGCGCCTTTTCTCTGGCGCTTTTATCCTTGATTCCGGCGATATCCGAATTGAAAATAGCCGCCACAAGGTTTTGTTCTTCTTTGTCCTGAAATAAATTAATAATCTGTCCCGGGACAATCTGCCCCGTTTGTTCAATGGCCTCGTATACGGCCCGGCATACGGTCTGATATACCGGATGGACAAAATCTTCCCATCCAAGCCACGGCTGGATTTTTTTCAGCAGCGCAGTATCATTCACAAGCCATGTCAAAAGCAGCTTCTGGGATGCAAGCAAAGCCTCCGGATAGTGTGGGTCAGCATTTTCTTTATGTACGGACATTCTTTCCTCTGCACGGCTCTCACGCTCCGGAAGCGTCAGGCCATACCGGTTGACCAGCTTCTGTAAATCATCAAAGGAAATCCCGTATTTACGTGCTATGGCTTCAATATAGTTATTCCGCTCCAACTCCTGCTCAAAATTCAAAAGCCGTTTCGCCACCGCATTAAAAAACCGGGTTTTTCCCTCCGGGTCTCCCAGATTATAAGAACGTTCCAGAATGGATACTTCAAACATGAAGCTGTTCTCCGCCTGTTCAATCCGTTCTTCAAAAGCTTCAACTCCGAGATTTTTTATAAATTCATCCGGGTCTTTATAAGGATTCATATGGATAATACGGATGCGAAGCCCTGCGGAACGTAAAATCGGGATGGCCCGCAGAGCCGCTTTCACCCCGGCCTCGTCGCTGTCATAGGCCAGGCGCACCTCCTGCGTATATCGTTTTAAAAGAATACCATGCTGCAGAGTAAAGGCCGTTCCCAGAGAAGCCACCGCATTGGTAAATCCGGCCTGATGCATGGCTATCACGTCCATATAGCCCTCACAGATAATCATAAAAGGCCGCCTCGACGTCCGGGCAAAGTTCAAGCCGTAAAGATTCCGGCTTTTATCAAACAAAAGGGTTTCCGGTGAATTCAGATATTTTGGCGTTCCATCCCCGAGAACCCGTCCTCCGAAGCCAATGACCTTATTGTTGATATCCATAATCGGGAACATCACTCGATTCCAGAACTTGTCATGAGCGCCATACTTTTCGTCTATCGTTACCAGCCCCGAATCCTTTAAAATTCCGTCGTCATAGCCTTTGCTGCGCAGAAACTGGTAAAGGTCGTCTCTGTAGGGATTGGAAAATCCCAACCCGAAATGGGCGATGGTCTCCATGGAAAGACAGCGTTTCTCAAAGTACCCAAGGGCATTGGCGCCGTTTTTACTTTTCAATTGATAATAAAAATACTGGGCGGCCATTTTATGTATATCCAGCAGACGCTGCCGTTTATTTTGAATCCGCTTCTGTTCCTCTGTAATCTCCACCTCCGGCAGCTTAATTCCGGCCCGCTCGGCCAGATACCTGACAGCCTCCACGAAGGTATAATTTTCATATTCCATCACGAATGTAAAAACATTTCCTCCGGCGCCGCAGCCAAAGCAGTAATACATCTGCTTATCTCTGCTCACTGAAAATGAGGGTGATTTTTCGTTGTGAAACGGGCACAATCCGAAATAGGAGCTGCCTTTTTTCGTCAGCTTTATGTAATTTCCAATCAAATCCACCACGTCGTTGCGTGAGCGAACCTCTTCTATAACATCGTCGGAATAAAACATTCAGACCACCTTCCACACAAAGGGTACATACAGATTTTCGTAAACATGAATTGAATACTGGTCTGTCATACCCGCAATATAATCGCATACTACCGACTCCATCATCTCGCCCCTTTCGGTGACAAGCCGTACATACTCCTCCGGAAGCTCATGAAAATTTTTCATAAAATGATGATACAGCACCTCCAGCATATTTTGCGCCTTTTTTTCCTGCCCTTTTGCGATAGGGTTTGTATATACATTTTCAAACATGTAGGTTCTTAATCCGAGCATTGCCTTCTCGATATCCGCCGCCATGCATATATCCGGTTTGTCCATACTCTCGTTGATAATACTGTGAATCAGAGAGTTTAAACGCTGCTTCGGCGAGTGTCCAAGAACGTCCGTATAAATCTTCGGCAAATCCTCCTCGCTGATAATATGCGCCCGGATGGCATCGTCAATATCATGATTGATATAGGCAATCTTATCCGAAAACCGGACAATCTTCCCCTCCATCGTCATTGGCATCCGCGACGTGGAATGGTTCATCATACCATCCCGGACTTCCTTTGTCAGATTCAGTCCCCGGCAATTTTTCTCAAGCAATTCTACGACCCGGACACTCTGAAAATAGTGCTTAAATCCATTTGGATGGAGTTTATCTAAAATATCCTCCCCGGCATGTCCAAAGGGCGTATGGCCCAAATCATGGCCCAGGGCAATGGCCTCCGTCA
Organism: uncultured Lachnospiraceae bacterium; assembly: GCA_902489645.1. Taxonomy (GTDB): domain Bacteria; phylum Bacillota; class Clostridia; order Lachnospirales; family Lachnospiraceae; genus Frisingicoccus. The sequence continues at coordinate 6,949 of CABUAW010000015.1, forward strand.
AATCCTCATTCATCCTCAGGGCCCTTGCAATCGTCCGGGCAATCTGTGAAACCTCAAGGGTGTGGGTCAGACGCGTCCGGTAATGGTCGCCGGCCGGAGCCAAAAACACCTGGGTTTTATGTTTCATTCTTCGAAAAGATTTTGAATGTAAAATCCGGTCTCTATCCCTCTGATACAAAGGACGCAAGTCACACTGAGGTTCCTCACGGTCCCGCCCAAGAGAGTTCTGGCTCAAAGAAGCATAGGGACTTAAATATTCTTTTTCCCATATTTCCTGTTTTTCTCGAATATTCATGAAAATCCCTCCTTATTATATATATTCGCCGTCAAATCTGAAATTCCTTCCCGAAATATAGAAAAATCCCGAAAAATATGTTACACTTTGCCTATGTGTAATTTAATGAATATCGAAAAATTTCAACAAAACTTAATCGACTGGTACAAAAGAAACGGCCGTGACCTGCCATGGCGTCACACCCATGAACCCTATCCTATCTGGGTCAGTGAAATTATGCTCCAGCAAACCCAGGTAGACACGGTAAAAAATTATTACATTCGTTTCCTGGAAACGCTGCCGGATATCGCTTCACTGGCCAATGCGGAGGAGGATTTAATTTTCAAGCTCTGGGAGGGGCTTGGCTATTACCGCCGCGTCCGCCATATGCAGGAGGCCGCAAGGCAGATTATTTCTGAATATGGGGGCCGTTTCCCGCAAACCTATGATGAGATTATCCGTCTGAAAGGTATCGGCGCTTATACGGCCAGCGCCATTTCAAGTATTGCTTTTGGCCAGGAAAAGGGTGTGGTCGACGGTAATACGCTGCGTATTCTCTCAAGGATTTACAACCGTCAGGACAATATCGCCCGGGAGAAAACGAAAAAGGCCTATCAGCTTCTCATGGACGAACTCATTCATGGCGCTGAGCCTTCCATGTTTAATCAGGGAATGATGGACCTGGGCGCAGGCGTCTGTACGCCAAAGCATCCCGACTGTGAACATTGCCCTGTCAGCCTTTTCTGTGAGGCCCACGCCGCCGGAACGGAAAGTATTCTTCCGGTTAATATAAAAAACACATCAAAAACAGATATATATTATATTACGGCCATCTTAAAAAAAGACGATAAATATTTTCTTGTTAAAAATAAGGACGGCCTTTTGGAAAACCTCTATGGTTTTGTTCAATATGAGGTGGAATCCCCCGTCAGTTTTGAAGAAGCCTTTTATGAAGATTATGGCCTTTCTGTCCGTCTTTACGAATATTGTAAAGAAATTAAACACGTTTTTTCTCACCGCATATGGCATATGAACGTCTATCTCGGAGAAATTACGGACAATTCGGAGGCTTCTTACGCCGCTTCGGACAGTCTCTCTAAACGGCTTTACACGGAGGCTGAGATGACGACCCTTCCCATATCAACCGCCCACCGAAAAGTCTGCGCACAAATTTCTTAATTCAAAACAGGAGGAAATTTCCCGGTCAGAGAATTTTCCTCCTGCTCCCATTCTACCTCTGAATTTTTTTGTATTCCTTCAAAATCAAGCCGACAAACACAAAGCACAGGAAACCGCCGCCGCAGAGCAGTCCCAGGTATCCCACGCCGTTTAAGTGATTCAAAAGAGCAACTGCAACAGCCGGTAATGAAAGAATCATTCCGGCCAGTCCGCCGAGCGTCAATGCGCCGAAGCCCCTGTAGAGGCGTTTTTTCGGTAAAATCCGGTCCATACGGCAAATACGTTCACTAATTAACTCACCAATCCCGACAATCATCGCAGCGCCGCATATGAATTCCAACAAAAGTATGGCAAATATCCATTGATTTTCCATAATCTCAGGCTTTTTGGTAAAACACAGAAATAATCCTGCAAGGAACATCAGCCAGCCAACATTTCCGGGAACGTCGCAGATAATCCATTTCACATTACTTATCTTAGACTCATACATCTTCTGTTTCCCTCTTTTCTATTCCACAACAGCCGCACAACGGTTTGTTTTCACTAACTTAATTAAAAGTATACAAAGTTTTTGCGGAAAGGTCAACTGTTTAAAACCATCCACTCAGGATTTTTCTTTGGAATCACAATCGCAGCCGCAGTCACAGCAGCTTCCGCCGCAATATTTTCCCTCACGAAACTGTTTCACTCTGCGCCGGATAACCCAAAGTACATAAAGAACCAGTAATACTCCAATAATAACAGATGCTATCATCTTCTTATCAACCTCCAATCAGCGCCGAACCGACCTGGAATACGAGAACGGCCATCCCCCAGGCCACAAGCAGCTGCATCACCATCATTCCTATCGTCCAACGCCAGGAATTCGTTTCTTTGTGAATCGTTGCAATCGCAGCCATACACGGTATGTAAAGCAGGCAAAAAACCATCAGGGCAAAGGCATTGACGGTCTTAAATCCCATATTTTCAAGAACATAATGGAAATTTTCAATGCCAATATCTGAATTGATGTTCATTCCAAATAAGACGCTGCAGCTTGAAACGACCAGCTCTTTGGCCGCCACGCCGGAAATCAATGCAACGCCAATCTGCCACATGCCCAGTCCGGCCGGCGCCAGCACGGGTACGAGAAACCGTCCGATAGAGGCGGCAAAGCTGTCCGAGATATCTGTGACCATTCCCGCAGCGCCAAAATTCATGATAACCCACAGAAGAACCGAGCCGACAAAAATGGTTGTTCCGGCCTTTGTCAGATAATCCTTTACCTTTTCCCATACGTAAATGATAATCGTGCGCGCGTTAGGAGATTTATATTCGGGAAGTTCAATTAAAAGACAGTTTTTCTCTTCATTCCGGCATACGATTTTGCTGTAAATTAAAGCGACCGCGACGGCCACAACCAGGCCGATAACATACATGGAAAAAGCGGCTGCCATGGCAAATTTTCCGAAAAACATTTTTGAAAACAAAACATAAATCGGCAGCCTCGCACTGCAGGACATGAACGGTGTTACCATAATGGTCCGAAGCCTGTCTCTTGTATCCTCCAGCGTTCTTGCACTCATAATTGCGGGTACCGTACAGCCAAAACCGAGTAACATCGGGATAAAAGCTCTTCCCGACAGTCCCATCTTTCCCATCAGCCCATCCATAACATAGGCCACTCTGGACATATAACCACTGTCCTCCAAAAAAGCCAAAGCTAAAAACAACATAAAAATATTTGGAAGGAAGGTCAAAATACCTCCGACACCGGCAATAATGCCATCACAAACCAGAGAAATCAATGTCGGACTCAGATGTAAAAGCTCCATGCCATACTGAATCCCATTCGCCACACCGGCGATAAATATTTCAAAGCCTCCGGCAATCCAGTCTCCGACGGCAAAGGTCAAAAGGAAAACGAGCGCCATAATGCCAAAGAAAATCGGCATCCCCCAAACCGGATGGGTCATCCAGCAATCAATCTCTTCTGTACGTGCTTCCTTCTGAGCCCTGTTCATTAAAACCTCGTCGATAACTTCCTCAATAAAATCATATTTTTGATTAATGATTTCATGTTCATAGCTTTTGTCAATAATATCATCCGTAGGAATCGGATAATTTTTCATAATCTCCGGGTCTTTTTCAAGCATCTTAATCGCATGCCACCGCGGATTCACCAGGTTCGGGAAATTCGCCAGCAAACGTTCTTCCAAATCATCAATTTTATCCTCGATATCATCCGAATAAACCATGGCAAATTCCTTGTGATGATTATGCCGATGAACACTCTGGCATACCAAATCGTGATGATGCTCCACCGGCCCGCTATTTCCTTTGCCCTGATGATGGGCTACGGCATGCATCAATACCTCAAGTCCCGTCCGTTTTCTGGCTGAAACGGGAACTACCGGGATACCGAGCATTTCCGGAAGGCGGTGAATATCCAACTCCATTCCCCGTTCCTCAACAATATCCATCATATTCAAAGCGAGAACTACCGGCTTTCCAAGTTCGATAAGCTGCAGTGTCAAATAGAGATTTCGTTCCAGATTTGAGGCATCGGCCACATCCACGACCACGTCCACTTCATCGCCGAGTAAATACTGACGGGACAGAATTTCCTCCGTGGAATAGCAGGTCAGGCTGTAAATTCCCGGAAGGTCCACCAGCTTGTACTGATATTCATGAAACTTAAAAGCGCCCTCCTTCTTTTCTACGGTAACTCCCGGCCAATTGGCCACCTTTAAACGTGCGCCCGTATAGGCGTTGAAAAGCGTCGTTTTGCCGCAGTTTGGATTTCCTGCAAAAGCAACATGAATTACTTGTCCATTCATAATGCGCCCTCCTTCACATAAATCCCCATGGAAATTTCTTTTCCAATTGCCATCCGTGTGCCTCTGGCCTTAAAAATCATCGTTCCGTTTTTCTTTCTATTTAAAACTTCCACCTTCGTTCCATGAATCAGTCCCAGTGCTTCCAGCCTGCGTCCAACCTTTTCATTCAACCGGGTTGATTCAACAACATATTCCATTCCCGGAATACCTTCCGATAAAGTCATACCTAAGTCCTCCGCCACTAATTGATAATATATTCTCATTTACTCCATACATATTACCCTTATTCGGATTAGCTGTCAATAACTTCCTTTTATTATCATACACAATAAAAAATCCCGTCCAACCAGCTTTTAAAACTGTCGGACGGGACCACCTGTCTGTCTGCATATATCTAATTAAAATAAACCATATCTTCTTCCGGTTTGATTGCTTTTTCAATCCGCCGTGCATAGAGTACGGGGCCAATACCATGATATTCATCCCGGTGTTCCAGACGAACCTCTGCCGTCACCCGAACCCACTGTTTGTTTTTCAGCCGGGCGGCAAATTTGCTTTTGCACAGAAATCCAAGGAAGGTAACATCATCCGCACAGCAGGTCATAGCCATACGGCCCGGGACAAAATATCCGTCTTCAAAATTCTTTGAACGGAACACCATTCCCTTGATAATCACCTGTTTACCTTCATAGCGTTCACCGTGGTCAAGGGCGTCCAGATACCAAATGCCATAGTTGTCATCATCAATCTCGATAATATCCTGATTCACATCGTAAGGCAAAATATCCTCGCCCGGGTCGAGTATATCACCGTTTTCCGCCTCAAAAATAAGCTCGGCTTTGCTGTTAAGTACCTTCACATTACGAATTAAATAAGAAATATCCGTTGTTTCTTCATTACAGCGGTTAAAAATAGCCATCTGCGTACAGGTCAGAATGTCCGCCATCAAGGAACGCATATTATTCATATATAACTGGAAGGTCGACGCATCTACGGTGGTAACTACCTGAAAAAGTTCCCAGCGATACGGAAGCTGCATGCGGATAAACTCGCTGACCGGCCACATGCCATTGTATTCAATAATGACCTGCTGCGGACGATGCTCCCGGCGGCATTTTTTAAGAAAATCCAAGGTGAAATCTTCCTTATCCTCCACAGTCACCACATCCACATTGTACTGCTCAAGCAGCTCCGGCTCAATCTCCGCTTCACCCTCCTCGGTGAGAATCAGCAGCGTTTTTTCATCTTCAACAAAATTACCTTCCAAAATCACCTGTTCAATAAAGGTTGTCTTGCCGCTCTCAAGGAAACCGGTAATCAAATAAACAGGAACCTGCATTTATCCTTCCTCCGTTCTAGTTCAGGCCGAATAATTCTTCCAGCTTGTCTTCCTTCAATTCAGAGCCAATAACGCAAAGACGTCCGGTGACATCCGGTTCGCCGTCACGCAATTCAAATTCACCCGGAACAAGGTCGAAGTAAATCCAGCCGCCCTTTGTATCCGGCACCATACCTTTGGCTCTCAGAATCAGGCCATAATCTTCGGAATGAGCCAGCACGTCCAGGGTCATCTGCATCTGGTCGCGGTCATATTTCTTTGCTGTCTCCTGACCCCAGCTTGTAAACACATCATCGGCATGATGATGTCCATGGTCATGGTCGTGGTCATGATGATGCTCATGCTCATGCTCATGGTCATGATGGTGGTCATGGTCATGATGATGCTCATGCTCATGATGATGTTCGTGGTCATGCTCGTGGTCATGATGGTGTTCGTGGTCATGCTCGTGATGATGTTCATGTTCTTCTTCAAGAAGCTTCAGCACAAAATCATTTTCCTTTTCCATGGCATCCAGAATTTTCATACCGTCAATGTCATCCCAGGCCGTTGTGACAATCGTAGCCTTCGGGTTATGCTCTTTAATCATTTCAAGGCATTTGGCTAATTTGTCCTCGGACATTTTCTGAGTACGGCTCAGTACGATTGTTTTCGCATGTTCAATCTGGTTATTGAAGAATTCCCCGAAGTTCTTCATATACATTTTGCACTTCTGTCCGTCGACAACGGCCGTATAGCTGTTCAGCGCAATATCAACCTTTTCTCCGACGCCTTCCACCGCACGGATAACATCCGATAATTTACCTACGCCCGATGGTTCAATGATAACCCGGTCCGGTGCATAATCGTGAATCACCTTTTCAAGCGCCGTACCAAAATCACCAACCAGAGAACAGCAGATACATCCCGAATTCATCTCTGTAATTTCAACTCCGGCATCCCTCAAAAATCCACCGTCAATTCCAATCTCCCCAAATTCATTTTCAATAAGAACAACCTTTTCATCTTTAAAAGCCTCAGATAACAGCTTCTTAATCAATGTGGTTTTTCCAGCACCTAAAAATCCAGAAATAATATCAATCTTAGTCACTATAGTCACTACCTTTCCAGTTTTAAAAACACCTTGTAAAAAAATTCCGTCTGTAAGTGACGGAATTACCATTTCTTAGTGTACCACACCAGATTTGGTTTATCAAGAATTAAATCCAATCTTTTGTTTTTAAGAAGGTTTCATAGCATTTTTCGGCTTCATATATGTCCGCCTTACTTGTAATTTCCCAAGGGGCGTGCATACTCAAAACCGCAACGCCGCAGTCAATAACATCCATATCATAGGCCGCCGGTATCCAGGCGATGGTATTGCCGCCGCCGGCGTCTACCCGTCCCATTTCGGCCATCTGATATGCCACCTTGGCATCATCCAGAATCCGGCGGATACGGGCTACGTACTCGGCTCCGGCCTCATTGGAACCAGACTTGCCGCGGGCTCCGGTATATTTATTAAATACGACGCCATGTCCAAAATAGGCCGTATTATTTTTCTCAAACACCGAAGAATAGGCCGGGTCGTAGGCTGCGCTCACGTCGGAGGACAGCATTTTTGAGTTGGCCAGAGTCCGGCGAAGCGTAATATCGTTTAATTTACCCATGGAATGAAGGAGTTCGGCAATCGTATTTTCAAAAAATTTAGAACCCATGCTGGAAGCTCCCACACTTCCGATTTCTTCTTTATCTACGAAAATTGCAACGCTGGTCCGCATTACCTCATCTACGGACAGCATCGCCATCAAAGATGTGTAGGCGCATACCCGGTCATCCTGTCCATACCCCATGACCATACTCCGGTCCAGGCCGAAATCTCTGGACTTTCCGGCCGGAACCACTTCAATTTCACCGGAAATGAAATCTTCTTCTTCGATATCATATTTTTCTTTTAAAAGTTTTAAAATATTTGCTTTAACCTTGTCCTTTGTATCCGAATCTTTCAACGGACGGCTTCCCACAAGTATGTCCAGATTTTCCCCCTCAACGACAACAGCTCCCTTTTTTTCAAGCTGTTTGGCCGACAGATGAACGAGCAAATCGGTCACGCCAAATACCGGGTCATTATCGTCTTCACCGATATTGATTTCCACATGACTGCCGTCTTTTTTGACAATAGTGCCATGAAGCGCCAAAGGCAAGGTCACCCACTGGTATTTTTTAATACCGCCATAATAGTGGGTATCCATATAGGCCAGTTCCGTATCCTCATATAACGGATTCTGTTTCAAATCCAGACGCGGTGAATCGATATGGGCGCCGAGAATATTCAAGCCCTCTTCCATCGGGAAAAGCCCCACATTAATAAACATGACCGCCTTCCCTTTTGTCTGGGCATAAATTTTACTTCCATGACGCAAAATATGTCCCCCGCGGATAACTTCCTCCATAGATACGTAACCGCACTGTTTGGCCGTCGAAATCATTTGGCGCACACATTCTCTTTCCGTCTTTCCATTATCCAGAAAAAATTTATATCCCTGAATTAATGCGTCCATCATTTCCAAATCTTCATCTGTATATGTATCCCAGGCATTTTCTTTCATCTGTATATTCCTCCTAACCTAAGAATGAAAGTTCTTTTTCAATTCCCTGAATATCCGCCATAATGGCGCTCTGACGTTCTCCAAGCAAAAGTCCCTGATTATATTGATAATATTTTTCACAGCCATTTTCGCCGATAAACCAGAGCGCATAATGGCTTGAATTTAATTCTGTGATAAAGACAACCATTTCCTGACTTTCACCGAAAGCGCCTTCCACAAAGGCAAAGGAATTATCAAAGGCGCCCTTCCATTGTTCCAGCATGGCCTGACGTCCGGACACGGCCTCGCTGAATTTATTTTTTATCGCTTCAAAATCCGCGCCTTCCCGGGCTGCTTTGACATAATCCTCCAATGTGCGCATCAAACGCATACAAATACGCACCTCGGATTTTTCCATAGTCTTTCCATGGTCGCTCTTTTCCCATTTATCCTTTTCCTGATTTAATGCTTCCGAAAGCCCTTCCGTCAAATCCGGCTGTCCCTTGACAAATTTTAACACAGAGAAGAGGCGTTCCACATAAACATCCCACTCATAACAGTCTTTGGCCCCGTCGCTCAAAGCGCTGACGAGAAGCCCCAGAACACTCAGCTTTTCATCAAACGGCGCCGAAGAAATCCGTTCTTCGGCTCCCGGATGAATCTTTCCATGCAAAATATCCGCCACATTGTAATCCGCCGCATATTTTTTGTACAAATCCATATATGCCGAAAATTCCTTGGCAATCCGGGGATGCTGCAAATATTGTCCAATCACGCCTTCGGTCACCGGAATATCCAGTTTTTCATAAGTCCGAATCATCTGGGACAAATCCTCCCAGCCACGGGCCGTCACAAAACGTTTGCCCTCCACGGTCGTTTCAACCGTATAAAAATTTTCTTTTTTTACATCCAGATAGGAAATAATACTTCCATGGACGCCGACCTTATAGGCATATTCCTTCCATACCGGAAGATTCTCAGTCACATCAATCCGTTTCACACGGTCCAGAGTAACAATATCAAATTCCTTAACGGATTTATTATATTCCGGCGGATTGCCCGCAGCTACGATAATCCACCCCTCCGGTACCCGATGATTTCCGAAAGTCTTTCCCTGCAAAAACTGGAGCATGGTCGGCGCCAGAGTCTCAGAAACACAATTAATTTCATCAATAAATAGTATGCCTTCTTTCAGCCCGGTACGCTCCATCTGTTCGTAAACAGAGCCGATGATTTCACTCATCGTGTATTCGGTCATCGCATACGCTTTTCCGCCAAAATCTTTATGTTCAATAATCGGCAGGCCGATGGCGGACTGCCGGGTATGATGGGTAATGGTATAAGACACCAGACCAATGCCGCACTCCCTGGCCACCTGTTCCATAATCGCCGTCTTTCCGATTCCCGGAGGTCCAATCAGAAGAACCGGACGCTGATGGGTCGTTCCAATCATATAGTTGCCAAGCTCATCCTTTGCCGTATAGGCTCTCACTGTATGAATTATTTCTTCTTTTGCTTCTTTAATGTTCATTTTACTCACTCCATGTTAATATATCATCGGGTTCAAGGATAACTTTCATAGCCCACGGCGGAACCTTGATATCCGTATAGTCTTCCTTAACAAATATAAACGCCGTTTCAAATCCCGGTTTCTTTGCCGGAAACTCCCCGTAGCCGTCGGTAAAATAAAGAACGCCCTTCAGATTTCGGAATTCACCGTCCCGCACAAGACGCTCCACGTAGGCAATACCTTCTTTAAAATTCGTACCTCCCCGGCCGCGGATAACCAGACGTTTCATACATTCCTTCAATTCTTCTTCATTTTGAATCTTTATATCCATCTGAACCTTTGCATCGCACTGGATAATATGCAGATTCATGTTTTTAAAGAAACTGTCCATGCTGTGCAAAATCTGAAAGGTTTCATGAAAAAAACGTTTCAGAATTTCATCCCCGCAGGATTCGGACGTATCCACGATAATGGCCAGCTCCTGTATTTTTTCCGATTCCCTGTATTCCAACGGCTCCACCAGAGGCACATTGCCGTAGGTATTCAAACCGAAGGTGTAAAATATATAATCAAAGCTGTCCAAATCCAGCTTAATTTCCTCATTCATCACCGTGAATTTCCGCAAAAATTTCCGGTAATCATAGGTTTCGTGCAGGCTGATTTCCATTTGAAGGAGCAAATCCCCGGCCTTTTCACCCATGCTCTTAGAAAAGGTCGAAAGATTTGTTTTCATTTTCTCACTGATATCTTTCCATTTATTATCCTTCTCCTGCTGCCGCTGTTTATCCTCCGGCGTATCCTCCTGTCCCCGCCAGAAGGAATGGTCATCCAGAGTAAAAATCCGTTCTGCGGCCATCAGCTCTCTTGGAGACAGGGGATGATTCATCATCCACCGGTAAATGGATTGGGCATTTAAAACCTTTGTTTCCTGGCCAATCCGATAATACCAGGATTCCCGTTCATCACTGACAACCCGTTTTACGCAAACCGCATCAAACCGGTCCACCAGGGATTCCGCCGCAATGTCGCAGGCCAGATTCCAGAGCCGTTCATCCCGCTCCATCCGTCCCGTCATGTGCCGGAAAATATTATGCATGAGCATGTGGACATACACCCGGTTGACATCCTGGGGCCATTCTTTATAGGCGGACACAAGCCAGGACGGATTAAAAAGAATTTTAAATCCGTCTGTTCCAATGGTCTTTGTACTCAGATTCATCTCATAGTCCAGCGCACTCAGAGCCATATCAAAATAACGCATGGACATATAAATTTCATTCCGGGAGGCTGTCAGAATCTGCAGGCCGACCCGGTTGATTCTCTCTCTTATTTCATTCATTTTCAGTCATCCTATAAATCAAAGGTTTTTGTCATCGCCGAATAATGGACGTTTTTATACTGCATCAACATACTGACAAACTCGGGCACCTGATTTTTCTGTCCGAAAGCAATCCCGGCGTCAAGCATTTCCTTTGGCAGCGGCTCCCCTTCGGTCAACAGAGGAAACAAAGACCACCGCTTTGTCTCAACAAGATAAAAAAGCACCTGAGCGCCCATGGATTTTAAATGCTCGATATAAAATCTGCGGGCCTGTGACGCCAGTTCATATGGATAACTCAGACGTTTTAAGGCCAAATCCATAACCGTCGCCGGTTCGTCCCGATGAATGGTCAACTCAAAAATTTCATCATACTTCATATAATCGATGCCCGTACTGCTGATACAATTCCGGTAAAGACTTCCCGAACCATAGGTTTTATGATTAAACTGGCGGGCCTCCTCATTGGCCGTCTCTTCATAAAAGAAATCCGTAAAAACAAGCTGCGATATATGGCCATCCACATAATGAAAGGTCACTGTCAGTTCAAAATTCGTATCGCTCAAAATCGTATTAATCTGGCTTTCCATGCCCTGTACCGTATGCAGATGGATGTCTCTCAAATCCGAATCATTCCGAAAGGCGCCGTAGCCCATATGCACGAGGGTTTCCGGTAAAACGACACGGGACAGACGCGTACAATTATAAAAGGCATAATCATCAATGCGTTCCGTTCCTTTCGGGAATTCAATCTGCTCCAGGAAACGGCACTCGGCAAATGCATGATTCTCAATATTTTTCAGGGAACGGGGCAGCTGAATCCGGGTCATATCCCGCAGTTCATAAAAAGCATACGCGCCGATGACCGTGACCGGATGCTCTTCCCATACATCGGGAACAGAAACAACCTTGTCCTCTCCGGCGGCCTTCAGCAGACGCGCAGCGCCGTCGGCCATTACCTCAAACTTGAACTCCATGATTTTTCTCTCCATTCTCCGGCATATCCTTCAGTATATCCTGTACCACTACCGACGCTATCAAAAGCCCTGCGCTGGCCGGAACAAACGAAACGCTTCCCGGCTTCTGATGATTTGCAACCGGTTCCTCCGTCGAATAAACAACCTTCTGATGTTTTACGCCCCGGCTTTTTAATTCACGGCGCATAACCCGGGCCAGGGGACAAACGCTTGTTTTGTAAATATCCGCCACCTTCAATTTGGACGGGTCCATCTTATTTCCCGTTCCCATCGAACTGATTACAGGTACTTCAAGCTTCTGACATTTCATAATAATCTCTATCTTAGCCGTCACCGTGTCCACGGCATCCACCACATAATCATAGTTCTCAAATGAAAATGTATGGCTGTTTTCCGGCATAAAAAATGTTTCTCTTGTATGTACGATGGCCTTTGGATTGATTTCCCCAATTCGGTCCTTCATCACACGGGTTTTCATCCGTCCCACGGTCGATTCCAGCGCAATAATCTGACGATTCAGATTTGTCATACTGACCACATCTTTATCTACTAAAGTAAATTCCCCAATACCGCAGCGAGCCAGTGTCTCCACAGCATAACCGCCGACACCGCCAATACCAAAAACAGCCACATGACATTTTGCCAGCCGTTTTAAACCTTCCTCACCGATAAGCATTGCCGTTCTCTGAAATCTGTCTTCCAATCCTTTCTCCTCCTTAAATCACATCGTCCCTATCATATCATATTTAAATTCAAAAATAAAGGGACACGGCAAAAGCGGGGCCCCCATAAGGAAGTAATTTTATTACCGCAGGGCGGCATAGTCGAAAGGCTATGCCGTTCTGCTTTTTCTTGGCCGTAGGGCAGTCTGTTCATCATCGCTCTGCTCCAGTTCCCCTATAAAGTTCCAGACAATTTCAATCTTCTGTCTGCGGTGCCCGCTTGACTTGTCCGGCGCGTGAACAGTGATTTTCTTTACAAATTCATTGACGATAGCAGGCGTTAATTCCCGTATTCCTACATACTTGCGGATAACGGCAGCGAAGCTGTCAAAATCTGCTCTGTCCTGCTCGTAGGTATCAACGGCGGCTTGCTCTGTTTGAACGAACTCCGTCAATTCCCTTTGCTCTGCTTCATACTCTGCAGACAATTTTAAAAATCGCTCATGGTTGATTGTGCCGGTGATATCATCTTCGTAAATCCGCTTGAAAATACGGTCAAGTTCGGTAATCCGTTTCCTTGCCTGTTCCAGTTTTTTCTTTCGCTGTTTTACTGCCTTTTCTGCTTCTGCAAATTTCTGCTGGTAGACTGCTTTCTGAAAACTCTGTATGTCGTCAAAGAACATAGCCGTTACCGCAAATATCCGTTGAAGAACGAATTGTTTTAAGGTTTCCTCTCGGATAAAATGTGCGGAGCAAGTACCCGTATTGCTCTTGTAGTTGGAGCATACATAGTAGTCTTGATTGGGCGAAAAACTGTTCGTTGTGCAGAAATACAGTTTTTCCCCACAATCGGCACAGTAGAGCAAACCGGAGAACAATCCCTGTTTTCCTGTCTTTGCAGGGCGACGTTTGTTTGCCCGAAGTTCTTGTACCCTCTCAAATACCTTTTCGTTAATAATGGCAGGTTGCGTATTGGGAAAGATACGGTAATTTTCGGGAGCGTTTTGTAAACGCTTTTTCAGCTTATGGGATTTGGAATAAGTCTTGAAGTTGACCGTACAGCCCGTATATTCTGGGCGTTCCAAAATTCCTGCTATAGATTTATAATCCCACCGATACAGGTTGTCCGGCATAGCCTTTCCGTCGCGCTTCGCATAGTATGCTTTGACTGTCAAAACCTTATCTGCTGTCAACACTTTTGCAATTTGCATAGGTCCTTTTCCTGCTATACACAATGCAAAGATACGCTTCACGATTTCGGCCGCTTCCTCGTCCACAATCCATTTCTTTTTATTAGCTGGGTCTTTCCTGTACCCATAGGGCGGATTGGTACAGAGATGTTCGCCGGAGTTGCCCTTTGCACGCATGACAGCGCGAATTTTTTTGCTTGTATCGCGTGCATAAAAATCATTGAACAGATTGCGGAAAGGGGTAAACTCGTTATCACCCTTATCACTGTCCACACCGTCATTGATTGCGATATACCGAATATCCCGCTCTGCAAAAAAACTTTCGGTGTAGTACCCGACTTTCAGATAATCGCGTCCCATGCGGGACATATCCTTAACGATAACTGTTTTTACTTTTCCAGCTTCCGCAAACCCTATCATCTTATTCCAGCCGGGTCTATCGAATGTAACACCTGAAACACCGTCATCAATAAAAAATGTAGGATTAGGAAATCCGTTGTCTATCGCGTATTTGAGCAAAATTTTTTTCTGATTCGCAATGCTGTTACTCTCCCCGTCAAGTGTGTCCTCTTGACTTAATCGAGCATATAAAGCGGTAATGTCGTCGGGATAAATTTTCGTTGTTGTCATGTGTTCATTCCTCCTGTAATGAACGCCCGACAAACAGGTTGCTATCTTTATTATAGCGGACTTCTTTTTTCTTGTCAGTAGGCGTTTTGCCGGATTCTGCTTTTATAAGCCGTTCCATTTTGTCATAGAGCAGTTCAGAACCGCCGCAGATTGTAGATACTTCATAGACAGTACCGCCAATTTTGTAAGTAACTGTTTCATGCAGCGGATTACCCTTTTTCGGCAATAGGCTATCGTGTTCTGTTTCTCGTTTCCATTCCATTCCTTTCCCGTCCTTTCCTTGTTCTGTAATGTGATAAGTTTCGTAGCAAGCATAGGAAAAGGGTACCTTTTCCGTAAAATGCATTGCATTTTGCTTGTTGGGAAGTCTCCCAAACCCGCCGAAAATGCTTTCACTGCCTACTACGCTGCACACAGCGATTTTGCCAAAGATTTGGGAAAGATTTTTCAAAAAATTCCTTATTTTCTGCCACGCCAAATAGAGAAAAAAGCCAATGGTTAAAGCGTTCATTTTTCTTTGTGTATTGTAATACGGTGTTTTGAGCCGCGGGACGATTGACAACACATACGGGAATCGCTATAATTATTTTGTAATAAGTTTTCAGAAAGGGTGAGTACGATGTTATCTGGAAAATTTTGCATTGAATACAGCTCCGCACAATTTGATACTTCAAAACATTGTACGGAGCCTAAAAGACACGGGAACATATATATTTAGGTTTGCTCCAACATAACTTTATCATGTGGGGCTTTGTTCGCGTGGATATGTTATTATGATGTTTGGGCAGTAGGCAATGTTTTGTCTGCTGCCTTTTGTTTATTATGCAGAGGGCGCACTTTATCGTGGTTGCCCTCTGCTTTTTTGATTCAGAAAGGATTTTGGAAAAATGAAAGAAGAACAGGATTTAACGACGGGAAGCGTACCGAAGAAACTGATTATATTTGCGTTTCCGCTATTATTTGCTAATCTCTTACAATCTTTTTACAGCATTGTAGATATGCTTGTTGTCGGAAATATCGTAGGAGAAACAGGTCTTGCCGCAATCAGCAATGCGTCTATGATAAGTTTTATCATCAATTCAGTTTGTATCGGAGTGACAATGGGCGGAACTGTTTTAATCGCTCAATATAAGGGGGCGAATGATGAACAGGGACAAATCGAAACAGTTGGAACATTATTCGGAATATCCTTTATTGCTTCATTTGCCGTAACGATAATAGGATTGCTTGTATATAAGCCGCTTTTCCAAATTTTGAATGTTCCTGCTGATTCCATGCAGGACGCTTGCGGATATATGAAAATCATCTGCTATGGCACTGTATTTGTGTTTGGCTATAATGCAGTTTGCTCCATTATGAAAGGCTTCGGGGATTCAAAAAGCCCCCTATATTTTATAGCGATTGCAACGGTTATAAATATCATATTGGACTTGATTTTAGTCGGTCCATTTGACATTGGGACGGCAGGAACCGCCTATGCAACTATTTTTTCCCAGGGTGTTGCTCTTTTGGTATCCGTCATTCATTTAAAAAGGAAAAAGTTTGTCTTTGATTTTAAGATAAAACACTTTGCCATAAAGCCGGATAAACTGATAACTGTTTTAAAAGTCGGATTGCCTACTGCTATTCAAATGGTAATCGTCAATATATCTTACCTTCTAATTACAGGAATGCTCAATCAATTTGGCGTATCCGTTGCCGCAGCGTCCGGCGTAGGCCTTAAAATCAATACATTCGCGGGTATGTCCTGTTGGGCAATCGGACAGGCTGTTACTGCTATGGTTGGGCAGAATGCAGGGGCAAACGACATAGAGCGTGTGAGGAAAACAACAAGAGTTGGATTGTATTTGAATATATTGGCTACTTTGATTGCTGTTATCATGGTGCAATTATTTTCGGAACAAATTCTCATGTTATTTGAGCCGGAAAATCCAGAGGTTATAAAAGACGGCATTCTATATCTAAGAATGTGCTGCGGTATGAACAGTTTGATATATGCAGTTATGTACACATTTGATTCGTTTGCTATCGGGATAGGTTCCGCAAATATCGCTATGATAAACGCACTTTTAGACGCAGTATTTGTCCGATTATCTGTCAGTTGGATTTTGACATTTGTAATCCATATTGGATTTACGGGTATCTATATCGGTCAGGCAGTTTCCCCTATATTACCTGCGATTGTTGGATTGTTATATTTCCAAAGCAAATCATGGGAGAGGAAAAAGCTGATACATCATGCGGAAAGGAGTGTAGAGCATCCATGAAGCAAGTTGAATGGCTATTATGCCCTATATGCCATAATAAAACTCGTATCAAGGTACGAGAAGATACTGAACTTAAAAATTTCTTGCTTTATTGTCCTAAATGCAAGAATGAAATTGTAATCAATTTAAAAATGAAACATATATCCGTTATCAAAGAGCCGGACGCATAGACGCAGAGCCGATAACACGCAGAGTAAAAATGCGGTTATCGGCTCTTTTTTTGATTGCAAGGAGATTGATGATGCTTTTCCCTAATTATTACCATATCTTAAAAAAAGACGAATCTTTGCAATGGGATATTGCGCTCACGGGTATGAACTTATAAATCATTTGATATGTTCTGATAACTCATATTGTGCATGCGCCCATGTGGTTTTTAACATAGACGTTTGTTGCCCCCTGCTGGGAAGAAAGGGGGTGATGAAAAATGAGGTATTCTGAACAATTCAAGGAGCATATCGAGTACACCTTTGCTGCCTTTTGCAAAGTTGTTCTCCGTAATGAAGCAATCAACGCATATCGCGATTTTGGACGGAAGCAGAAGCGCGAAGTATCACTTGACTATCTGATATCCGAAACGCCATTTGAGCCATTCACAACAGACAATTATTTTGAACAATATAATAAACCGACCGTTTTTGTTGTGAAAGGACAAAGGATTGTTGTGGCAAGCGAATGGTTAGCCGACGCATTATTGAAATTGCCGGAGCAGCGACGCGTTGTCCTGCTACTGTATTTCTTCCTCGGCTATACGGATACAGAAGCGGGGAACGAGTACGGACGTTGCAGAAGCACAGCGAATTACTGGAAGCATGCGGCATTGAAACAGTTGAGAAAGGAATGGTTAAAGTCAGAAAATGAGGAACAAGAAGCTAATACCCTTTGAAGTCATTGAAAAAGCTGTCGCCGGAGAACCGGAAGCGATAGATGCGGTACTGCGGCACTATGCCGGACGTATCAAATATTTGTCTACCTATCGGGGACATATCAACGACGATATTCAAGACAGACTGAAAGCCCAGCTTATCAAAGCTATCCTGCAATTCCGATTTGACAGGTAGGAAGTAGCAAAGCCCGAAAAAGCCGTCAAGGATAAAATGCACGCTTGCGCGTCCTTGACGGCTTTCCCTGTCTTTGCTGTTAGGCAGCTAAGAGAGCGCAATCGGATAAACCGCTTCCGCTCTCAATCCATTATGGAATGTTACGCAGTAGAGGTTGACTTTTCCTTGATTTATGCGGCTTACAAAGCGCGTCCAAAGCAAGTTAAGGATTTTATACTGTTATCGTCAAAATAGTGTTCTACTGCGTAACAATATTATTTATTTTGAATTTTTGCTATATGGCGGAGTTTTTTGTAACCTTCTGAACCTGTAATTTCTAATAAGGCATATTGCTTTAATACAGCTTGCAATGTCGTAGAAATTTGAACAGGGGTATACGTTGTTAGGGCGTTGTTATTATCGGTAATACTAATAAAACGCAGACGCTTATTGTTATAGATTGTCCAAAACCTTTCAATATCAATATCAGGATTTTTCTGTTGTAATTGAATTAGTAGATTTGTTATGGTTTGCTGATTTGCTTCACTACTGCCTTCTTTAGGAATTGAACTTAATAATGCTTGTAGCTGCGCAGGAGAAACTACACTGTTTTCTACTTCCCGTAATGTTTCACAAACATAATTAAATTCAACATTGGAAATGGCATTTTGCTTAACAAAAAAATAATTCTTTTGCAAATTACGAAGCAGCTCTTGTTGTTCTTGTATACAAGTTATATATTGAAAAAATTTGTTAAAATTACTATAACTTTTATTGTCTATCTTGCGGATAAATAAATGCTTATATTTATTCCAATAATTTGTATCCATTAATGGTAAAGATTCATAAAAGGCTCCAAAATTTAATCCTTTATCAGTAATGTAAGATTGAATTTCTTGCACTCTTATCTGTAGTTCATCAATTTGTAAAACGACAAGCGATGCAGCATCTTTAATTTTGCCTTTTTCTTGAGCCTTATAAATCCATACTGCTGATAAACCAACTAAGATTATTAAAAGGTCAGCTATATTAGACCAGTTTGCTTTAATGAATTCAATTACTATGTCCATATTACATACCTACTTTGCTAATTTTTGTTTAGTATACCATTTGTCCGCAGTCTGTTCAATCTGTTTCTTATAAACCTACAAAAGCAAGCCATCTAAAGGTGACTTGCTTTTGTTGCAATCCTATTTGTCAGTCGTTAAGCTAGTTTGTGTCTGATACTTCCTTATCAGTGTTCATCTAAAGCCATATCCCTGAAAAAATCCCCGAACCGGATTTGAAGAATTCTTCCGGCTCGGGGATACTCTACTTAATTAATGATGGAAAAGACGAATTCCTGTAAAGGCCATAGCCATGCCATATTTATTACAGGTTTCAATGACATTGTCGTCACGAATCGAACCGCCTGGCTGAGCCACATATTTAACGCCGCTCTTATGGGCACGTTCAATATTATCGCCAAATGGGAAGAAAGCGTCGGAGCCGAGAGCCACATCCTGCATGCCGTCCAGCCATGCACGTTTTTCTTCTCTTGTGAAAACTTCCGGTTTTACTTTGAAGATTTTTTCCCATGCGCCGTCAGCCAAAACATCCATGTAATCTTCGCCAATATACAAATCGATGGCGTTATCTCTGTCGGCCCGGCCGATTTTATCGACAAATTCCAAATTAAGGACCTTCGGGCACTGGCGCAGATACCAGTTATCCGCCTTTGTGCCGGCCAGACGTGTACAGTGAATTCTGGACTGCTGTCCGGCGCCAATGCCGATAGCCTGACCGCCTTTAGCATAACATACGGAATTGGACTGGGTATATTTCAATGTAATCAGAGAGATAATCAAATCAATTTTTGCCAGTTCCGGAATTTCTTTATTTTCCGTAACCACATTGGCAAGAAGCTCGTCATCTACCTTCAGTTCGTTACGTCCCTGTTCAAAGGTAATGCCGAAAACTTCTTTATGTTCAATCGGCGCAGGAACATAATCCGCGTCAATCTGAATGACATTGTAATTTCCCTTTTTCTTAGCCTTTAAAATCTCCAGCGCTTCCGGTTCATATCCCGGTGCGATGATGCCGTCGGACACTTCTCTTTTGATAATTTTTGCGGTGGAAACATCACAAACATCGGAGAGAGAAATAAAATCACCGAAAGAAGACATACGGTCTGCGCCTCTGGCTCTCGCATAAGCACAGGCCAGCGGTGAAAGTTCACCCAAATCGTCAACCCAGTAAATTTTCTTCAGCACATCGTCCATTGGCAGACCAACGGCAGCGCCGGCCGGAGATACATGTTTAAAGGATGTCGCTGCCGGAAGCCCGGTAGCTTTTTTAAGCTCACTGACAAGCTGCCAGCCATTAAAAGCATCCAGGAAATTAATATAACCCGGCTTGCCGTTTAATACAGTAATCGGCAGTTCCCCTTCATTCATATAAATACGGGATGGTTTCTGGTTTGGATTGCAACCATACTTTAACTCCAATTCTTTCATGATGTTCCTCCTATTTATTTTTATTTACAATACGTGTTTCCCAGGTGCCTTTTTCAAGATTGATATAACGTACAAACAAAGATACTTTATTTTCCTCATTCAGACTGTTCCAAATCCGTTCTGTAAATGTATCGATATCGCCTTCAATATCTACCCATTCCGGCTCGCCTTCAAAGCTTGGCAGCGGATTGCCGTCGCCCATATACGTATGAATAAAATGACCTTCACCGGCAAATGGATGATTATAAGCAAAGGTATAGCGGTTGCATCCTTCCGGACGTCCGTTATTACTCTTTAAAATGGATAAGGCATAATTGAAACTTCCTTTATCCTGATGGATAATTCCGGAAATCCGAGGTGTAAAATTCGGCGCATCCGGCTCAAACTCTCTTGTACGAAGAGACTGTTCAAATGTCTGCTGTTTATCCATCAAATCATAAATCGTATCGGTCTGGTCACCGTTTGTCACGATGGTTTTATTTCCAAGGACACGTACCGGAGCATAGATAATCAAGCTCGGGTCCGTCAATTTGGACGGGTCAAAAGCTTCTGTGCGGATTCCGTCGCCATCCTCCACAAAAACCCGGTTACGGCTGTTTTCGCTCCGGCCCATAATAAAATAAGCCGTCACGGCGCAGGCACCGTCAGCGGACTTACCGATAATAATTCCTCTTCCAGGATAAGCATTGTCTTTCAACTGTTTTTCGATTGATAACTTTTCCATCAGTATTCCTCCTTATTAATCACCTGAATTATATCATCGATACTTATATTTGGCAACTCATTTTATTGACACTAAAAAACTTATTTGCTAGAATGTAGCTAATCATTTTTCATCTAAAAATCATACTTACAGAAAGGAACGACACAATGCCAAAATTAAATGAAAACTATCAGAATCTGAAAGAAAGCTATCTCTTTGTGGAAATTGCCCACCGTGTGGCCAAATATGCGGAAGCCAACCCGGATAAAAAAATCATCCGTCTCGGTATCGGTGATGTTACGCTTCCGCTGGAGCCTCTGGCTGTGGACGGACTTCATGAAGGCGTGGACGCCATGACCTCCACCGAGACCTTCAAAGGCTATGGTCCGGAACAGGGTTATGACTTTCTCCGCCAGGCCGTTGTCGATTACTATGCCGAAAATGGCGTATCCATTCAGGCGGACGACGTATTTATCTCCGACGGCGCCAAGAGCGACACGGGAAATATCGGGGACCTGTTTGATAAAGACAATATTGTTCTCATCCCGGACCCGGTCTATCCGGTCTATGTGGATACCAACGTGATGACAGGCCGTGAAATCCTTTACATTGACGCGAATGCGGAAAATAATTTCCTGCCGATGCCGGACAAAAATGTCCATGCGGATTTAATCTACATCTGTTCTCCGAACAACCCGACCGGCGCTGCTTATAATAAGGAACAATTAAAAGCATGGGTGGATTATGCTCTGGAAAATGAAGCTGTAATTCTCTATGATTCTGCTTATGAAGCATTTATCACAGACCCGGAATTGCCACGCAGTATCTTTGCCATCGAAGGCTCAAAAAAATGTGCCATTGAATTCTGTTCCCTTTCAAAAACCGCCGGCTTCACAGGAACCCGCTGCGGTTACACGATTGTCCCACAGGAACTTGTTTTTAAAGCCTCCAACGGTGAAGATATGTCTGTAAATGCAATGTGGAAACGCCGTCAGACAACCAAATTCAACGGAACCTCCTACATTGTACAGAAAGGCGCTGCCGCCGTATTTACAAAAGAAGGTATGGCTCAGTGCCGTGAAAATATTGCCTACTATCAGGAAAATGCCAAAGTTATTTCCGACGTGCTGGCCAAGAAGGGTATCCGCTTCTTCGGCGGCAAAAACTCTCCATACATCTGGTTTGAGTGCCCGAATGGCATGGATTCCTGGGATTTCTTCGATTATCTTCTGAACAATGCCCAGGTTGTCGGAACCCCGGGCGCAGGCTTCGGTAAAAACGGACAGAATTTCTTCCGTCTTACATCTTTCGGTACACATGAAAGCACCAAAGAAGCTATGGAACGTTTTGAAAAATTATTCTAAACAGATATTTCACCCCTTCAAAAGCCTGGTCTTTCGAAGGGGTTTTTATCTCACCGTATATATACCTTCCACGCTTCAATAAGCCGTTCCAGACGCCAGGACGCATTGGCCGGACTTGTGGAAGGCAGTTTCACAGCCTCCAGGCCCGTCGATTTTTTCACATATTTTTCATAGAGCTTCCAGGCCGTCGCCCCATTCGCACAAATTTGTTCAATTTTCGCAGTTGAAAGTATTCTTTCAAAATCATTTGGAACCACATCTTTAATGCTGCTGTCACTGGAACCGGTAATCCGACAGGAAGCAATCACGTCCCATACCGCAATACGATGTTCCAAAAGCATCTTCTTCTTTTCATCGATAGTTACCGGAACCGGTACATCCAAAATCCCCGCCAACACCTTCCAGAACCGATTCTGAGGATGGCCATAAAAGAAACCGCTCTCCCTCGATTTTACCGAAGGAAAACTTCCCAGAATCAATATTCGTGAATTTTCATCATACACCGGAGCTATCTCGTGAAGTACCGGCTGTTCGCTTATTTTTTCATTTGCTATCATTGAATTTCTCTTTCCTTTCCATGAAAGACATTGTACCATAATCCGAACCGGATTTTGGTAAAAATTCTTAAATTTTTGTGAATAATTATCTTTTTCTTGAACTTTTTGCCATAAACTGTTAATCTTTTCTATAGAAAAACATCTTATTACAGGAGAAAAAAATATGGATAAAATAAACGAAGAGGTTTTAACCCCTTTCTTATTTGAAGATATCAAAACATCAGAACGTCCGGAAATTATTCTGGCAAATGTTCCGGAATTTAAAGAACTGATGATGCAGTATGAATGTGCCATTATGGAGGTAAACACAAAGCTCCATGTATTAAATAATGAGTTTTCCCATCTCCATCAGAGAAATCCCATTGAATCTATTAAAACGCGCATCAAAACGCCCGCCAGTATTCTTGAAAAACTGAACCGGCGCAAACTTCCGATTTGTATCGATTCATTGGAAAACGGCCTGACCGATATCGCCGGCGTCCGGGTTATATGTCCATTTCCCGACGACATCTATAATGTGGCCGAGCTGCTGACAAACCAGGATGATGTCATTACTGTGGCCCGGAAGGATTACATTAAAAATCCAAAGAAAAACGGATACCGCAGCCTGCATCTGATTATCGAAATTCCTATTTTTCTTGCCAGCGGAAAGAAAAACATGAAGGTCGAAGTTCAGCTCAGAACCATCGCCATGGACTTTTGGGCCAGTCTGGACCATAAGCTGCGCTATAAACAAAATCTGAAAAACTCCGATGAAATCGCTCTCGAACTGAGAGAATGTGCGGATATCATTGCGGGCGTGGACCTGAAAATGCAAAATATCCGTAAAAAAATCCAATAACAGCTTCCGCTCCCAATCCCCTGCTTCAACAGGGGATTTTTAACGCAGCTTTTCATATTTATTTTTCAGATTGTCACTTTTGTGGAAATCAAGTATAATAAATAAACGTGGCTTTACGCCATAATCTGAAATAAAGGCGGCAATACATAATGAATAAAAAAGAAATCAGTGAAATAAAAAAACAATTTACGCCCTCCCATTGTGCAATTACCCGCATCTGCGGCTGCTATGTCGATGGTGAAAAGGAGAAAAAAGCCCAGATGAAAGAAATGTTTCTCTCCCTTCCGGAAGAAGAAATGTTTAAATACTTTGATATTTTCAGAAAAACTTTATCCGGCACTCTCGGAAAAAATCTGGTAAATATGGAATTCCCTATGGAAACCGAAGATTTCGGCGGTACACAGGCCTTTTTAATGGCGCTTCGGGAAAGTCAGTTAAACGACCCGAATCTGCTCAATGAGTTTTATGACAAGGTGATTGAAGCTTATGATTATGGTGAGAATTATTTGATTCTTCTCATCCATTCCGTCTACGACGTTCCCGGCAAAACCACCGACGGCCTCGAAATGGAGGATGCTTCCGATGAAGTTTATGACCATATTTTATGTGCCATCTGCCCGGTAAAACTGTCCAAACCCGGTCTTTCCTATCAGGCTGAAACCAACAGCTTCCATGACCGTATCCGGGACTGGATTGTGGAATTGCCGGAAGTCGGCTTTCTTTTTCCGGCCTTTAATGACCGGAGTACAGACATTCATAACATTCTTTACTATACCAAAAATCCGGAGGATTTACGTTCCGGTCTTGTCGGACAGCTCCTCGGCTGCGTTCTCCCTCTGACAGCAAAGGGACAAAAAGAGACTTTCCAGACCATTATTGAAGATACGCTGGGCGCCGACTGTGATTATGAAATTGTCCGAAATATTCATGAAAATCTTCACGAAATGATGGAAGAGAAAAAAGAAGAACCGGAGCCTCTGCTCCTCGATAAAACGGATATTAAAAATCTGCTGGCCGGCAGCGGTGTGCAGCCAGAAAAGCTGGAGACGTTTGAAAAACACTATGAAGCTTCCGCTCCTGAAACCGTTCCGTTTATGGCCTCAAATATTGCCAATACACGAAAATTTGAAGTCAAAACCCCGGATGTTATTGTTCAGGTCAATCCGGCCCGTTCTGATTTAGTCGATACTCGAATCATAGATGGCCGTCGGTGTATTGTCATCGAAATCAACGACGCGGTGGAGGTCAACGGAATTCCTATCCGATTCCATTCATCGGCCCCGGAGGAGGCGTCCCCAGACACTGATTTATCCTAATCAAAAAGCTGATAAACTGTTATAAAAACAGACTTTATCAGCTTTTTGCTGCATTTTAATGCCTTTCCAAAATGGGGAGAAACGCGCTCTCCGCCGCATTTTTCAAAATCTGTGCTATCTGCATTTCACTCAGTTGAAAGGTTTCGGCAACGAATTGGAATTCATTTCTCAATGTTGTATTTGATACCGTCATGTTGTCTGTATTAATTGTGATTTTTATACTTTCGTCAAGAAGCTGCAAAATCGGATAGTTTGTAATATCGTTAAATATTCTGGTGTTTATATTGCTTGTCGGGCATAATTCCAACGGGATTCCGTCTTTTGCCAGGCGGCGGACGAGCGCTCTATCCTCCAAACACCGAACCCCATGTCCGATTCGCGACGCACCAAATTCCAAAGCTTTCCATATACTCTTTGCTCCGGCGGCCTCCCCGGCGTGAATGGTAAAGGGGATTCCGTTTCTATTTGCTTCACGAAACAGGCTTTCAAAATTCTCCGTAGGGAAAAGCGCCTCGGCGCCGGCCAAATCCAAAGCCACGACACCTTTTTTCAAATATTCTCCGGCAACGTCAACCGTTTCCATATTTGCCGCCTGATTGTCCGCCCCGCGCATACAGCACAAAATCAAGCCGGAACAAAGCCTGTCACAATTTGCTTTTTTTCGCTGCTCCGCCTTGGGGCCCGACATAAATTCCCGAAGTCCTTTGACAGCAGCCGCCACAACCTGTTCCTGAGTCAATCCCTTCCGGGTATGAAGCTGGGGCGCAAACCGTATTTCCGAATAGACAATTCCCTGGGATTCCTGTATGTTTAATAATTCATAAACACTATAAGCGATAGCTTCCTCTGTTTGAAGCAGTTCCAAAGGATATTCGAATTTTGTCAGATAATCATTCAAATCTCTGCAGTCCTTTGGCGCCGTCATCAGATTTCTCAAATCTCTCTCTGATTTGACGTCCATTCCCTGCATCTTTGCCAGTGTTTCCGCCATTTCAAAGCTCAGAGAACCGTCCAGATGCACATGCAAATCCATAAGTCCTTTTTCCGGAATCTTCATCAAATTCCTCCTCAGTCCTCAAAATTCCATTCGGCTTCTTTAAATCCGACAAGCACCCGGTTATCCTCGACAATTATCGGACGTTTTACGAGCATACCGTCGCTGGCTAATAATTCAATCTGTGCTTCTTCGCTCATTTCCGGTAATTTATTTTTTAATTCCATCTCTTTATATTTTTTGCCGCTTGTATTAAAAAATTTCTTTACCGGAAGCCCGCTGAGTGAAATCCATTCCTTTAATTCCTCTGCCATCGGATTATTTTCAACAATATGCCTGTCCTCAAAGGCCACCTGATGGTCTTTCAGATATTTTTTTGCTTTTCTGCATGTCGAGCATTTTGGATATTCAACAAATAAACGATTCATAGTATTCCTCCTAAATATGATTATTCTCCTATGATACCATTCATTTCGCCACTTGCAAAGCCCGAACTTATCCGATATAATAAGTCCGTGATTCTGCGAAGGAAAAGGTGTTTATATGATTTTAAATGTAAAAAATCTAAGCCACGGTTTTGGTGACCGGGCCATATTTAATAATGTATCCTTCCGCCTGCTCAAAGGCGAGCATATCGGCCTCATCGGCGCCAACGGCGAAGGAAAATCAACGTTTATGAATATTATTACAGGAAAGCTCATGCCCGATGAGGGAACGGTTGAGTGGGCCAAAAATGTCCGGGTCGGCTATCTGGACCAGCATGCTGTCCTTGAAAAAGGAATGACCATTCGTGATGTTCTCCAGTCCGCCTTTCAGTTCTTATATGAGATGGAAGAAAATATGAATCAAATGTTTGAACGCATGGCGGGTGCTTCACCGGAGGAAATGGAAAAACTTCTGGAAGAAACGGGAACTATTCAGGACCTGCTGGAGCAGCATGACTTTTATCAGATTGATACAAAGGTTGAGGAAATTGGCCGGGCCCTTGGTCTGAGCGAAATCGGTCTTGACCGGGATGTCACAGAATTGTCCGGCGGCCAGAGGACCAAGGTTCTTCTCGGAAAACTGCTCCTTGAAAAACCGGATATTCTTCTTCTGGACGAACCGACCAACTATCTGGATGAACAGCATATCGAATGGCTGAAACGCTATCTGAATGATTATGATAATGCCTTTATTCTAATTTCCCATGATATTCCTTTTTTAAACAGTGTCATCAACCTGATTTATCATATGGAAAATCAAAGTCTTGACCGCTATCCCGGCGATTATGATAAATTTCAGGAGGTTTACGCCATGAAAAAGGCCCAGCTTGAAGCCGCTTATAACCGCCAGCAGCAGGAAATCAGCGCCCTTAAAGATTTTGTTGCCCGTAATAAAGCCCGGGTTTCCACACGGAATATGGCCATGTCCCGTCAAAAAAAGCTGGATAATATGGAAGTTATTGAACTTGCCAAGGAAAAACCAAAGCCGGAATTTAACTTTAAAACGGCCCGCACTTCGGGAAAAATGATTTTTGAAACCGACGATTTGGTCATCGGATATGACGAACCGCTGACCCGGCCGTTAAACATACGTATGGAACGCGGTGATAAAATTGCCCTGACCGGAGCCAACGGTATCGGCAAAACAACACTCTTGAAAAGTATTCTCGGCTTAATTCCGGCTTATTCCGGCAGCGTCCGGCTCGGCGATTACCAGTATATCGGTTATTTCGAACAGGAAGGTGAAAAGGATAACCGGACAACCTGTATCGAAGAGCTTTGGAAAGATTTTCCTTCCTATACCCAGTATGAAATCCGCTCGGCTCTGGCCAAATGCGGCCTGACGACAAAACATATCGAAAGCCAGGTTCGTGTTCTAAGCGGCGGTGAACAGGCAAAAGTCCGCCTCTGTAAAATCATAAACAGAGAAACCAATATTCTCCTTCTCGATGAGCCGACCAACCATCTGGACGTAGATGCCAAAGATGAATTAAAACGCGCGCTCCAGGAATATAAGGGCAGTATCCTTCTCATCTGCCATGAACCGGAATTTTATCAGGACATAGTGACTCAGGTCTGGAACTGCCAAGAATGGTCCACAAAAATCATTTAAAAACAGATTCGAAAACAGATAAAAAAATTAAGACGAAATCCATTTTCAATCGACGGATTTCGTCTTATTTCTTATGCGCCGTCAGGCGCAGCAATATATACGTATGTCAGATACTTCGCCTGATTACAGGGTTAAAGATGGTGCGGAGTATACACGGGCGCCAAGTTCGGAATTCAGCATGTATAATCCTTTGGCATCGGAACCGAAAAGCTCCATCTTTGTAATCATATCGCTGGCATTTTTTTCTTCTTCGCCCTGCTCTTTAACAAACCAGTCAAGAAGCTGCATTGTACGGAAATCCTTTACTTCATGGGCCGCTTCATAGATGTTGTTAATCAGAGAGGTTACGTATTTTTCATGTTCAAGTCCGGCTTTCAGCGGGTCCATATGGCTTTCAAATACCTTATCCGGTTTGTCAATTGCCTCTAATGTAATCTTTTCTCCGTTGTTCTCTAAATACTGGAAGAAAAGCATTGCATGGTCACGTTCTTCCTGGGCCTGAATCTTATACCAGTTCTCAAATCCATCCAGTCCTACGGAACCATAATAGTTTGCAAAATCCAGATAAAGATATGCGGAATAGAATTCTTTGTTAATCTGTTCATTAATTAATGCTGCTACTTTTTTATCCATAATAGATATCCTCCTTTTATCTTTTCAAACTTAACGGTTAGATTATATCGCTTCGGGAATATCTTTGTCAATATCCCTATTTTCTTACATATTCAATTTCCTGTAACGGTTAAAGCAGGCAAAAATTTCCTGCTTTCTTGGCATGGCCAGGCCGGCCGGCAGATAGCCGGATTCGCAGACAGCCTTTAAGCCATCCTTTTCAAGAACCTTTATCAACTTTTCAACAATCTGTACGACCGTAGAATGGCCATCCATCAAATGTTTCTGCGCATAGTTTAATAAATATCCGAGGGCCATAAGCTGTTCGCTGTCTACCAACTGTTCAACATAGCGCAAATCAATATTTTCCCGGTTTATCTGAATACTGTCCCGGCCCAAAACCTTAATTTTTACCCGTTCCCCCGCTTTTTCCTTCAAGCCGAGCGGTTTTCTCTCAAAGGACGGCGACGGGCCGGATGGCGCTTCATCGATTTTCAGCGGATATGCCGCCGCCTTCGCTTTGGCAAAGTCCGTAATCTCCTCCGGTATATACTGGCGCATCTGAATAATATGGTCCGCTTTATGAAAATAAGAGCCAGAGCTTCCGGCCACGATGATTGAAGATATTCCGTAATTTTCGTATAATTCCCGCAATCGGTCAATATAGGGCGTAATTGGTTCTGAATCTCTGCTGACAACAGACTGCATCAATTCATCCCGAATCATAAAATTTGTCGCACTGGTATCCTCGTCAATAAGAAACACATTGCTGCCGGCCTCCATGGCTTCAATCACATTGGCCGCCTGGGAGGTGCTGCCGCTGGCATCTTCGGTGTTAAAATGCTCTGTATCTTTTCCGTTAGGCAGTCCGTTAATAAACATAGAAATATCAACGCCGCGAATACTTCGGCCATCCTCCGCCCGGATTTTCACCGCCGTATTATCCGTAATGACATATTCCCGTCCATCGCCAATGATATGATTATACACACCCCGTTCCAAAGCTTCAAGAAGCGTGGATTTTCCATGATATCCGCCGCCAACTATCAATGTCACGCCTTTAGGGATTCCCATTCCCCGGATTTTTCCGCCGTAGGGCAGGTCCATCATTACGGTCATAGACTCCGGCGCTTTAAAAGGCACGGCCCTCTCCATTGGTTTCTGGGAAATTCCCGATTCCCTTGGCAATACAGCGCCATTCGCCACAAAGGCGCACAGTCCTTTTTCCGGCAGTATCCACCGAATATAGCTTTGATTATCCGCCAGTTGGGCTATGTTCTCCAGTCGGACGCCATCCAAAGACCGGTAATATAAGGACCTTTGCACACACGCCGGAATCAACTCAAAAAATATTTTTATGGCCTCACGTCCATTGATTGTCCGCCCGTTTGCCGGAAGTCCCACCTCCATACGAAGTAAAATATCGCCGCCGGAAGGGCGAATTTCACAACCGCTGCGTTCCAGAATCTCCTGACCGGGACGGCTTACGGAAATCAAACCGCTTTTTCCCGAACCCTTCGCCTTGAAGGCCGCCTTTTCTGCCTGACGCCCAAACTGCCGGAGCAGTTCATCCTGCAGTGCAATCCGCCGACAGGAATTCTCATACAAGCTCTTCGGGAATCCCGCAACCTTCCCTGAAACCGCCACGCTTACTTTTGACGGCGACGCAAAAGGGTCTCCCTGAACATGGTCTATCGAAAGTATATATCCCCGAAACTGGTAACGCCCCCGGATGTCCTTATAAGCCGGATATCCCCGATGGTCTATACGTTCTAACAATCCCCTTAAATCTTCTGATGATTTCACACCATTTATTAATTTCTCCATACGCCTCTATCATCACCTTTTCATATACATTTTTTCATTGTCCGCAGCACTCCATCCGCATCCATGCGCAATTGTATTACAAAATTAATTTGATGTCAATTTGTTTGTTTTTATGCTATGATATTTGCTAAAGGAGGATTTTATGAACCGTACATTCATTTACCCCATCGGTCCTGAAAATGCGACCGCTAAAATTAAACATTACCTGCGCGGTCGGGGATATTCAAAGCAGCTGCTCGCTCAATTGGCCAATCAGCCCGGCAGTATTTGCGTCAATGACCAACCCAAATATATGTCTGAACGACTGTCCGGCGGTGATTTGCTGACCGTCCATATTTGTGAAAATAAGGTTTCAGAAAAGATTCTTCCGGTAAAACTGCCTCTGGATATCCTCTATGAAGATGAAGATATCATCGTCGTCAATAAACCGGCCGGAATGCCGACCCATCCTTCGCTGAAAAATTATGATAATTCTCTGGCCAATGCCCTGGCCTACTATTTTAAAACTCAAAACAAGGCCTTTGTTTTTCGATGTACAAACCGTCTGGACCGGGATACATCCGGCGTCACTGTCATTTCCAAGCATTTATTAAGCTCAGGAATTCTTTTTAATATGGCCGTCCGGCACGAAATTGACAGGGAGTATCTTGCTATCGTCAAAGGCTGCGATTTGCCGGACACGGGAAGAATTGCCGCGCCTCTTGGGCGAAAACCCGGCTCTATTATTGAACGAACCATTGACTTTGACCACGGTGAGAGCGCCGTTACCCATTATAAGGTTTTAAAAAAAGAAAACGGGCACAGTCTGGTCTCCATTCATCTGGAAACCGGACGCACCCATCAAATTCGTATCCATATGAAATATATCGGCTATCCCCTCATTGGCGATTATCTCTACAACCCGGATATGAGCCTTATCGGCCGCCAGGCGCTCCATTCCTATAAGATGTCCTTTAAACACCCCATTAACGGAAAATGGATGGAATTTACGGCGCCAATGCCCGCGGATATGGAACATATTATTTCCATGAAGAAAACCGCTCCAAAAGCCTTCGCTGCCGAAATTTAATGTGCTTCATAATCGATTTCCCTTCGGCAGGCTTTTGTATATAAAACAACCGTCAAACCGGCCACAAGTATCAATGTTACCGACTGCACAGCTTCCGCAGACCATTGGGGAAAAGCCGTTAAAATCCCCGTCGGAACCATCCATACGGCAAGCGCTATGAACAATGAAGCAGCGGTCGCTCCGCTCTGTTTGACAACCTGAATCTCATTCTCCCATTGAAGCAATGGCAGAGCCATATTGACCGCCAATCCGGCCACTGCCGAAAACACAATGTAAACAGCCGGTACAAGTATCATCAAAACCACTCCCAACGGTTGGGGCTTTAAAGCGATGCAGCTTAAAAGGACGGACACTGCATAAAAAGGCGCGGCCAGAGATAAATTGAGAAGTATCTTCCCATCGTACACTTCCTTTGCCCTCAACGGCAGAGACTGAAGCTGCCACAGGGATTTTCCTTCCATAGAAATGGAACAGGCGGTCGTCGGCATCATCGTCGGCATAAATCCGAGAAATAAAGGCCACAGTCGGCGCACCAGTCCGGGAATTCCTATCATCGTTTCCAGCTTCTCTGTCTCGAAGAAAAGCAGGGCGGCCGCCGCAATAACCATCAAAATATACCCGATTAATGTATTGCTCATATAGGCGCTGGAAGCAAAATACCTTCGGAATTCCCGCTGCCATAAGGCCTTCATCCTCGAATTTTGACTTTGTCTGCCAAGTTTATAATTATTTTTCGCCGAAGTCACATTCAGTAAACTGCAAATTGTCACAAAACTTCTCTGTAACAGGGCGATGACACAGATAAACAAAATCAATGTGCCCGCACACAGTCCCAAAATCCACAAAAAACGCCCTTCTACCACAGCCTTTCCATAAATCCAGGCCGGAGGATATATTTTTTTGAGAGATTCCTTCATAACAAGTGCCATGTTTTCAATTCGGGTAATGTCCATTTGCTCCACATTTCCGGAAAACATCATACTGACTCCAATAACGATGATTGAAAACACCAATGTCAGCAGGGCAACGCCGATACTTTTATGTTTCATTCGTGAACCGACCGCCCTGGCTGCGGCGCCGATAATTAATGCTATACACAACGGAAGTATCGGCAAAAACAACGTTCCGAATATACCATAGACATAAAAAAGAACGGACGGCCTCAATATCCACCCATATATGCCAAGCCCCGGGAGCATCACTGCCAGGCTGAGCAAAATGTCTGTCACATACATAACAACAAAACGGCTGATGATAATTGACGCTGCAGATACCGGCCAGGACGCCTGAATTTCATAGTTTTTCATGGAAAATATCATGTCGCCTGCCTTAAATATTGAAAAGAACAGAATGACCATACTGGCTATCGTATAAAAATACATTAAAATCACATCGGACAATCCCATCCCAACATATGCAAGGGACAATAGCGTCATATAAAATATGAGAAGCGCCGCCACAAAAGCCCAGGCCGCCGCCAGCAAGACATAACGCTGCTTTTTTCCCGAATTCTTCGTATAACGGAACTCATTTATTCCAAATAAGTTGACCAGGCCAATGCGTGTCAGCTGCTTAATCTGCCGAAACATTATTGACCACCTCCATAAACAGGGATTCCAGAGACTCTCCCTTCGTCAGTTCATCAATGCGGCCGCTGGCAATAAGGCGTCCTTCTTTGATGATGGCCACTTTATTGCAAAGTTTCTCCGCCACATCCAGTACATGGGTTGAAAAGAAAATCGAAGCGCCGTCTTCACACATTTCCCGCATTTTATTTTTCAATATGAGGGTTGCTTTCGGGTCCAGCCCGACAAAGGGTTCATCCAGAATCAATAACTTCGGATGATGAATCAGAGCGCCGATAATGACAAGCTTCTGTTTCATTCCATGAGAATAGGAAGAAATCAAATCTCCCAGTGCTTCCGTAATTTCAAAAGCCTTTGCCGCCCTCCGAATCTCTTCCTCCCTCTCCCTGGCCGGTATTCCAAAAATGTCGGCAATAAAATTCAAATACTGGATACCCGTCAGATAATCATAGACATCCGGGTTATCCGGAATATAGGCCATCATTGATTTACATTGGACAGGCGCATCCTTCATTGACAGACCGTCAATCAAAATTTCTCCTTCATCAAATTTCTGAATACCGACAATACATTTGATGGTGGTTGTCTTGCCTGCGCCATTATGCCCTATAAATCCATAAATATCTCCATCCTGAACGTCGATGCTCAGATTCGATACGGCCCTCTTCCCTCCGTGATAGATTTTCGTTAAATTCTTTATTTCAAGCATCTTTTTTACCTCCTTACACCTAAAAGCATATACCTTCTTCCCTGTGGAATGTCAACCCTTAATTTTCAAACATTGACAAGCAGGTACTTTAAAGATATACTATTTTTATACTACACATGTAAGATTTGGAGGAAACAGGATGAATCAACTGCCTCAGATATCCGAAGCCGAATATGAAGTAATGAAAGTTGTCTGGAAGGAAGCTCCCGTCAGTACCAATGCGGTCACCGAATTATTGACAAAAACAACGGACTGGAGTCCAAAGACTATCCAGACCCTGTTAAAACGTCTCGTAAATAAAGGCGCATTAACCTATGAAAAACAGGGGCGGGTCTTTGTCTACACACCACTGGTCGAAGAAAATTCTTATATCCGCCAGAAAAGCCGTTCCTTTTTAAAACGTTACTTCGACGGGGATATGTCCCGGATGCTCTCGGCCTGTCTCGAAGAAAAACCGCTGACCAGAAACGAAATTGACACACTTCGGGCTATCCTGACCGAATATGAAAATAAATAAGGAGGATGGTAATGACATCTTTTTCGATTCATTTTATCCTGTGTAACCTTTTTATTGCACTCGTTATCCTGACGATTACCGCCGTAAAATATTTATTCAAAAATCATTTATCTGCCCGGACGGTCTACCGCCTCTGGTCCGTTCTTTTTATATTAATGGCCCTGCCCTTCCTTCCGGTGCGCCTGCCCGGGCTGTCTCAGATATTTTTTCAAATCTGGCCTTCGGAAACACTTTCCAAAATCAGCGGGCCGGCGGCGTCGGCCGCGCAGATTGTCCGCGAAGTTCGCCCGGATTGGATGAATGATTTTACGGTTTCTGCAGCACGCGAAACGCCGGAGGTTCTTGGAAATCTTTGTTGGATTCTATGGCTTGCCGGTATTTTTTTCATGCTTATTTTCCAGATAAGAAGTATCCGAAAACTATCTCTTATGAAATATAACGCCGCTCCGGCAGCCCACCCAGGTATCCGCCGCCTATTTAAACAGTGCTGCAGCGAATTAAAAATCACGAAAATACCGGGGCTATACACTACGCCGCTATTAAAGACGCCAGTCATGGCCGGCATTTTTCGAGCGGGTATTTATTTGCCTGAGTATCTGATATCAGAAACCCCCGTATCATCACTGCGCCACATATTTTTACATGAACTGACCCACTATAAACAAAAAGACGCCTGGACGGGCGTCCTGATGAACCTGTTCCTTCTGCTTTACTGGCCAAATCCCTTTGTATGGTTTGCCATAAACGAAATCCGAAGTGACCGCGAAATCGCCTGTGACGCTGTGGTTCTCAAAGCTATTGGTGAAGAAAATGCTCTTGACTACGGAAATACCCTCCTCAATCTGGCCGAAAAAATTTCTATGGATTTTTCTCCTTTTGCTCCGGGCCTCAGCGGAAATATGCGTCAAATGACCCGACGTATCCGCCACATTGCCGCATATCGCTGTCCGACAAAGGCTTCCTTCATAAAAAGTCTATGTATCGGCACGGCTGCGGCCACTCTGCTCCTCTCGCTGTCTCCGGTATTCAGCGCCTTCGCCCTCTATCCGGCCTCCGGCGTTTCTTCCCTTTCCGAAGCCGACGTCCGTCTATCCGACGGAGACCGGACGAAAATCGATTTTTCTGAAATCAATCTTTCTTCCTATTTTGGAGATATGGACGGAACCTTTGTTTTCTATGATTTATCGGAGGATACCTGGCAAATTTATAACAAGTCGTCGGCCTTTACCCGCGTATCGCCGGATTCAACCTACAAAATTTACAGCGCC
Source organism: uncultured Lachnospiraceae bacterium (assembly GCA_902489645.1). Taxonomy (GTDB): domain Bacteria; phylum Bacillota; class Clostridia; order Lachnospirales; family Lachnospiraceae; genus Frisingicoccus. Next base: position 42,676 of record CABUAW010000015.1, read on the forward strand.
TTATTTGCCCTGGACGCCGGAATTATTACGCCTGACGATTCTAAAATAAGCTGGAACGGTAAAATCTATACTTATGACGTCTGGAATAAAGACCAGAATCTGGATTCTGCCATGGAAAATTCCGTCAACTGGTATTTTCAGACGTTGGAAACAATGATGGGAAAAGCGGCCCTCCGGCAATATATTGAAGCGATTCATTACGGAAACGAGGATTTGAGCGGTGAATTTCCATCCTGCTGGCTGGAATCCTCTCTGAAAATATCCCCCGTGGAGCAGGTTTATCTTCTAAAAGAAACCTTTGGCGGGCAATCCGGTTCCACAAAGGAATTTGATGCTTCTCATATAAACGCCGTAAAAAATGCGCTTTATCTCTACGATATTCCCGGCGGCTCCCTTTACGGCAAGACCGGTACGGGCAATATTGACAATCACAATATCCGGGGATGGTTTGTGGGCTTTGCCGAATACAATGGACATACGTGCTGCTTTGCAACCCATATTGAAGCCCCCGACAATGCCGCCGGAAGTCAGGCAGCCCAAATCACCCTGGCTATCCTTTCAGACTTTGGTATCACTCACTGACACGATACCGGTACAGGGGAATCCGGCTTGCTCCGTCGCCTAAAATATGATTTTCCAAATATCGAATAGTATTTTCCTCCGGAAATTCCACGGTCAGCTCATGGCTCACTATACCGTCTGTTCCGGCCCGGGTGCAGACCGCGTCCACCGTCACTGTCAGCGTACCGTCTCCATTGTCCCGGATATCGACGGCTTCCGGAACGGAGGTCCAAAAAGCCGCCAGCGTATAATTACCACAGCCCAGATTTACACATCCGTAAGTATTGGTTTCCGAATCATATACGCCATACTGGCGAAGCTCTTCCTGCGTCACCGGCAAGTATTTCATCATCAGCGTTTCAAAATCCTTTGCAGGAATACCATCCGGGAAATCATCTCTCTCAAAAGCGATTCCTGTGGAAAGCAGATAAAAGGCTTCATAAAGTCCGTTAAAAT
>CABUAW010000016.1 GCA_902489645.1 uncultured Lachnospiraceae bacterium
AGCAGCTCAATAAAAGCTCCCCGTGTACCGGAACCATCTTCTCTGGAAATAACAGTAATTTCTCCAAAAGCCCCTCCGGCTTTCGCTGTCTCTGCTGTTGTCCTTCCTTCATTTGTACTGCAGCCCGTAAAAATAAGTGTTCCTGCCATCAATACGGCTCCAGTCATTAATAAACCTTTTTTCATCTCTTTAATCTCCTTAGTTTAAAAATGTTGTTTACGCATTAAATGTTAAACGGCCAATGTAAAATCTGTAAGACGCGCTCTGTAAATTTTGTGTAAAATATTTTTCTTTGTTTTACAGATTTTTTTCATTGTTATTTCGCAATTTTTCCTAATGCAAAAGAATATCTTCCATGTTTATTGACAGCTTTTTGCACGTCTGACTAAAATGAGGTTCAAAAGGAGGCGCGTCTATGAAGAATCCGCTGATTGCTGAACGGCTGAAATTCTATCGAAAAAAGAATAATCTGTCTGTGGAACAAGTGTCCGAATTACTTTCAGATACTCAGTCGGTCGCTGCCAAAACAATTTACGGATGGGAAAGCGGACATGCTCAGCCAGACGCCGATACCTTACTGCGCCTTTGCCGTATTTATCGCATTGATAACGTCCTGGAAAGCTTCGACTACAAAAAGCCCGCAAAAACGATGTTCAAACTTTCTGCTCAGGAGAAAAATCTTATCGAGGAATACAGAAAACATCCGGATATGCAAAAGGCCATTCAGAAGCTGCTGGATATGGAATAGACGGCGCTCAGTAATCTCTTAAAAAAAGAATTTTTGTTTTAATTTACATCATTTTCCTTTTTATACAAGAATAATTTACGATTCGTTGACATACTTCTGTATGGATAGCTAAAATGAGCTTCAAAAGGAGAATGGCCATGAAGAATCCGCTGATTGCTGAACGATTGAAATTCTATCGAAAAAAGAATAATCTGACCATACCGCAGGTGTCTGAATTGTTGTCAGATACCCAACCGGTCGCAGTAAAAACAATCTATGGTTGGGAAAGTGGACACACGCAGCCGGATGCCGACACTCTAATGCGGCTTTGCTGCATTTATCACATCGATAATATTCTTGAAATCTTCGGATACAAAACTTCAAAAAAATCTGTGTTTAATTTGACATCTCAGGAGAAAAATCTTATCGAAGAATATCGAAAACATCCGGATATGCAAAAGGCCGTTCAACGGCTTTTAGAAATTGAAAAAGAATCCTGAATATAAAGCCGCCCGAAAAGACAGATAAACCTTTTCGGGCATTTTTTTGACATTTTTGAACTGTTTTTATTTTGAAAATTTTTTCTATGTACAGTATACTTAGAGCTGGAGGTGCCTTTTATGCAAACGACATATATCTTAAAACCTATCGCGCATATTCGTAATGATTTTCCTGATAAATTCGGTATTCCACGTCAAAGCGGACTCGTTGACGCCCTGAAAGCCGAGATTATTTTTGAACCGGAATATCGAAACCCTGAGGCCCTTCGCGGGCTGGAAGATTATTCCCATATTTGGCTGATTTGGGGATTTTCCAAAAATATCCGTGATAACTGGTCGCCCACCGTGCGTCCGCCGCGTCTTGGCGGCAATACCCGCATGGGCGTCTTTGCCACCCGCTCGCCCTTCCGCCCAAATCCCATCGGCCTTTCTCCGGTACGTCTGGATAAGGTGGAACTTCATTCTGAACACGGTCCGGTGCTTCATATCTCCGGTGCAGATTTGATGGACGGTACTCCCATTTTCGATATCAAACCTTATCTTCCCTATGTGGACAGCCACCCGGAAGCCTCCGAGGGTTTCGGTGGGCCCCTGAAAAACTATACCCTCGACGTTAATTGTCCACCGCAGCTTCTGGAACAGGTGCCGAAGACCAAACGGGAAGCCCTTCTGGCTCTGCTGTCCCAGGACCCACGACCTTCCTACCAGAATAACCCGGAACGCATTTATGGCCTGCGTTTTGCCGGAATGGAAATCAAATTCCAGGTAGAGAATAAAATATTACATGTCGTTTCAATACAACGTGAAATATAATATTTTCATCCCGGCAGCGGCCGGGCTCCGCAACGCAGATATGCTTTCACCTTCTCCCCGCATGTTGCTGTCAAATAAGGACTAAAAATTTTTAACCCAAAATACTGTAAAGCTTTAACTCTTTATAGCATTTCAAAAAATTACGTTAAAATCTTGTAATAACCCCCACTTTCTGCAATTCCGCCATCATCCAGTATACCAAGGAAACAAATCTCTACCAAAGCGGTTCAAAAATGAACACACTGTTTCATAGATATCGTTTTCAATACCATTTCCGCAACGTTTAAACTCTACAGCAATAGTCTCGCCAATTTTTAATATGGACTCTATAGCTGTTGTATTTCTACCCCGGCAGACTATCCCGCACACACAATGTCCCCCACCCAATCAAAGGATTGGGATATTCGGTGATTCCCGGCAGCGGCCTTGCCCCGCGCCGCAGGTATGCTTTCACCTTCTCCCCGTAAAGAAAGGGGTCATTGCCATCTACAATACCATACTGCATAAGAAGGGCACTGCTCCCGGTCACAAAAGGCGCCGCAAAGGAGGTGCCGTCTACGGTGACATATTGATTATCCGGAGCTGCCGTCCGAATTCCCACGCCGGGGGCCGCCAAATCTGGTTTGCCAATACCATTAATATTGTTCCCTCTCCCGGAAAAATCTGCATAAACATTCCTTATACTGTCATAAGCGCCTACGGAAACAGCCCGTAAAGCGGTCGAAGGAATCGTCAGTGTATGGTTCGGTGACGGGTAAAGAAATCGGGTGCCGCTGTTTAATATGGTATGAGTGGGCATCCAGAAATTAACCCGTCCATCGGCAATGCGTTCCGGTATGAGACGAAAACGCCACTGTCCGCTGTCCAGGTAGTTTTGCTTTGGAATAAAGTCAACAAAGATTTCCTGATATAAACTGAAGGGACTCGGTTCTCCATAATAAATTAAAATTTCGGTCTGACCCAATGTAAATCGCTGAGGCCCCAGCACCGATTGAAAATAGCCAACTCGCTGTCCTTCCGGGCTGATTAATTCTAACAATATATCATCCACATAAGACTTCCATATTTGAATATTTAAAGAGGTTTCATAGGATTGAATGAGAAACGGAACCTCGGTATCACTTCCCATTTGGAGAATTTCTTCGGTATGTCCTGCCACATTTCCTTCATTTCCTGTACCTATCACCATGACACTTTTTCCAAAATTTGACATATCATCCAGATAAGTTTCTAAGAGGCTATTGCCCGCATGGGAACCATAGGTATTTCCAAAGCTTAAATTAATGGCTACCGGACGGCCAATTTCCACGGCCTTCTCGACAACATAATTGACAGCCTGCATAAGCTCTGTCGTTCTCGGAAAAGATTCCGCCCGCGGCTGCCCCAGGCGCACTACAAGTAATTCACTGTCATAGGCCACGCCCGAATTGCCTGCGGCAATGGCCGCCACTGCCGTTCCGTGTCCCGTCGTATCCACTGTGACGGCCGCACCGCCCTCATTCAATGACCGATTCAAATCCTCCCGTGTAAATTCTCTGCCAATCTGATAGCCCTCCGGCGGAGTTCCAACCCCCATCTGGTCCCACAAATACAAAATTCTGGACGAACCGTCCGGATTCAAGAACTCCCGATGACGATAATCAATGCCGGAATCAATAACCGCCACCAAAACTCCCCGGCCTGTCAGCCCCAACGGCGGAACCTGTACTAATGAAATACAGGATGCCCTTTTCCCCTGAGTCACCTGAAAATACAGGCGTTTCGGCTTTTCGATGTATTCAACTTCGGGCCAATTGGATACGGCTTCCACCAAATTTTCCGGTACGGTGATTATGGCATACTCATTATACAGTTCAACAATATGAACCGTATCATCGGCATATTTTCCCAGTTCTCCCGTATATTTTACAATCAAATCCCATGTTTTTGTTTCCTCTGAATACCCCACATTTAAAATATATGACTTTTCCCGTTCTTCCGGCGTCGCTGAAAGGGCAAGATTCAATAGATTTTCTATTTTTTGATTTTCCACGAAACGCTCCCGGCATTTTTTACATATCTATTCAGATTTTCTCATTTCCATGTGCTTTTTCTTTACAAGACACCAAAAAAGCTCTATGATATTTATATTAATTATCTTACGAAAAGGAGCGCACCTGCTATGAAACGTATACTGGCCATCATCGGCATTATTCTTCTTGCCGGACTATATTTATCTACTCTGATTTTTGCATTAATTGATTCGCCGCTGGCTTTTACTCTGTTCAAAGCCTCCGTACTGCTGACCATCGCCGTTCCATGCCTGCTCTATGCCATGATTCTTGTTTACAAATATTTAAATAAAAAATAGTTAAGAAAAAATAAATAAACTATAAATTCATAAATTTGAAACTTTAGAATTCTTTAATTTTGAGGACAAATTTTGGACACATTTTCTTACTATAATAAAACCATAGTAATTAATCATTACTATAAAGTGATTTGATTTTTTCATAACATCTGCCTGGCAGATTGCCAACTGCCAGGCCCCCTCGCCTTCCCCTATATATTCATATATAGTTACAAATAATAAACTCATAAAAAAATCGATATTCAAAAGTATCGATTTTTTTATATGTTTGAACTGGAAGATTTTTACAATTTCAATTAAGAAATTATTTTTTTCATTAATTCTCACAAAAGAGCAGGTATATATTTCTATATACTCTGCTCCCTTTTTAGACATTATTTCCACATTTTTCACAAACACTTTTCATCCCGGATATGCCTGTATTTCTCCCGTGTCGCCATGCCGCCCCGAATATGACGTTCCGATTTATTGACATCCAGAACCAGCCGGGCCTGTCTGGCCAACACCGGATTAATGGTTAAAAGCCGCTCCGTAACGTCCTTATGTACCGTCGATTTACTGATTCCAAACTGTCTGGCTGTCTGCCGCACCGTGGCATTATGTTCTATAATGTAAGTTGCAATCTCAATCGCCCGCTCTTCAATATAATCTTTCAAGGGAACCCCCGGAAATATCTGTTTTTACAGTGTATGCCGGGAATTAAAAAGGTATGAACAGAAGGTCAAACATGATACCGGTAATTTTACACAAATCGTAATAATTTCGAAAATAAAATTTATTCCACCCGGACGCATCGGACAGCGCACCTTGTCTGTCCGTCAAGGTTACAGGTAAAAAGTGTCATATCCCATTCTTCTTTTGTACTGTCAATCATATCTTCAATATCCGTGGGCTGAATGGTTTCCCGGTTACTCACCTGATAATGATATACCTTCCCGTCAACAGCCGTAAAATATATATCGGCGCCCACGTCTATCCCTTTAATCGGGCCAAAATGTCCGGTATAATTATGGGCGCATATGACCATATCATCCGCATAATAGGAACCGGTATAACGGCATGGACTGACTTTCAGCCGTTCATAATCCCAATCCTGCATCACAGGCAGACGAAGTCCAAGGCTCGGTATGTCCAACGTCCCGATATAGAGCCAGCCGTCAATCTCTTCCGCCGGCATCTCCTTATCCGGCGCATCATATCCGGGAATTCCCGGCTTTTCTTCCGCCGTCACGGCTTCCAATTTCTCCAGGATTTTATCACTGGCCTTTTTTGCCCGGTTTCCGTCCCACATATTATATAAAACGAGAATAAGAGCTGCCGCTATCAGCAACAGCCCTGTCATCATTGGCAATAAGCCTCTTCTTTTATTCATAACCATTATTTTCCTCTCCAAAACGACGTTCCCGATACCATCCAAATATGACGAACAAGATTCCCACGATGGCCAGAATTGGCACAGGCCACCAGAGCTGCCCCGTCTGAGGAAGCTTTCCTGTCGGAATATTTGGCTTCGGTGTCCCGGATGCCGTTTTATCCGCCGTTCCCTGCTTCGGGTTCGCCGTAACATCATACATATAACTTCCGTTTAAATATCTCGGCACAGTAATTAAAAAGCTGTTCATCGGCGCATACCCTTCGGCCGCCGACGTATTGACAATAAGATAAATCCCAAGTTCAAGGTCCGGCCAGGAGGCCTGTCCATTTTTATCTACCGTCACCGCCTCACCTGAAATCTTTTTACTGTCGGCGTAAGTCTCTAACACGGAGGCGAGTTCCCTGGCTCCCGAATCCGATTCGCTTATCCCGTCAAGGTCCACGCCGCTCCCCTCAAAACTTTCCGTAAGCTGAAAAATATTATTTCCATTGGACTGAACGGCCGAAGCCACCTTATAGAGTGTCACCGTGCCGCCGGGAATAGCTTCTCCCATATCTGCCGAGAGAATCTCCACAGTAATGGAACCCTTTTTATTATAATCCGGAGATAGAGATTCGGTCGCCGTCTCCTCCGCAAAAACAGCGGCATTTATGGCAAATACCATGCACAGAGCTATGAAAACACTAACGATTCTTTTCAATTTTTCCACTCTTCTCCCCTCCATTTTTTCCGCCTCTCTTTCGAGTCGATATAAGCATTAAAATCAATAACAAAATCAGTATAGGAATAGCCACAAAAGGCGCAATATACATCGGTTCAATCTGCAGTGCGTCGGCAATCACATTTGCCTCGCCGCTCGGATTGTCTATCCGATGTCCCCGGACAAGCAGCCGATGGGTATTGATACCGTAAGGTGTACAGGTCACCAGAGTACAGTAGTCTTCGCCTTTTTCCAGCGTAATCGCTGTCAAATCGTCCGGATTAACCACTCGAATTTGGTCCACTTCGTAAGTCAATGTCATATCCAGAACATTCATCGTAAAAGTATCTCCCACAACAAGCTTGTCCAGATTGGTAAATAGCTTTGCCGACGGTAGTCCTCTATGACCGGAAAGCACACAATGACTGGTTTCTCCGCCAATTGGAAGGCTCGTTCCACTTATATGTCCAACACCTGTTCGCAGCACCTCTTCACTGGTGCCATGATAAATAACCAACTTTTCATTGATTTTCGGAATTTCAATATATCCTATAGCCAACGATTCATCTATTTTTAATTCATTATTGTATTCTTCCGTTTCCTTATCAGACATTGTCCATTTAAAACCATTTTGAGCAATATCCTGGTTATATTCTTCTGCAGCCTCCCGAATTTCCTTATAACGGTCTGTATCCATATTTATAACATTTTTCGCATAAGAAGAAATCGCATTACGCTGCAGCCATGAATTATAATAATCTGCCACAGTTGGATAGGCTATCAAACCAACACCGATTAAAAGAAACAAGAACAGCAACAATGTAGATGCATGTTTTTTTATCCATTTCATATATTCATAACTCCCAATGAGAAAACACTCTCCGTTGTTTTAAAAAATACCTCTAAATATTCTTCTGCTAAACAAACAACACTCACAGATATTTTCTAAAACACATTCTTTTAGCTTACCCCGGCATCCGTAATTAGAGACCGGGGTAAAACCAGATTCATTTATCATTATTATTTAGCGCTCATACGTCTTTTTGTTACCAGAAGAATGGAAGCACCAGCTATAAGAATAATTCCTACTACGTAGAATACTGTCGTACCCATACCACCTGTAGATGGAAGGCCAGTTGCTTTTGTGTTGTTAATCAAGGATGTATAAATTGTAGTACCTTCTTTAAGAATTGTTACAGTACCATTGCTTTCATTCTGTACGCTAAAAGTAGCTGTTGTTTTGCCATCAATAGCAATACTATAAGACTCAAGTTCATCCGAACCAGTTTTATATGTTGCACTGATAACAACTGTATGCTCTGTAGAGTCTACTACATAACCAGAAGGTGCAGATGTCTCTTTAAGCGTATATGTCCCAGCATCAAGACCTTCAAACTTAATATTACCGTCTGCTCCTGTAGTCATTGTTTTACCGTCTTCTCCAAGATTCTCACCGGTAAGTTTAAAGGTTGCACCAGCTAATGGGCTTACTTCTGTTTTTGAACCTGCATATGTATATTTATTATCTTCAGTTACAATAGGGTTCCCATTTTTATCAACCGCTGTTTTAATGAGTTCTTTGTTTACAGTCTGTTCATCTGCACTATATTCTCCGCCTAAATTACCATCGATTGTAAAGGTATAGTGATTGGTCTTATCCTCATTTGTTCCATTGCCAGTTTCATCATCAGGACTATTTGAGAAATTAATGGTTGCTGTATTTGTCATTCTGTTTACACTATAAGTTGCATCTGATGTAACTACAGCATTATAAGTAATTGTTACAGTTGGTGCTGTCGTAAGGTTTTTAAGATATGTAGAATTAAATTCAACTGTAAAGCCATCTTTCGCTGCGTTGACTGTATAGTATTCGTCACCTACCCCTGCTACGGTAATCTCATCATCAAGATTTCCGTCACCGTCGCTATCTTTAATTTCAAGTCCTGCACTCAATGTATCTGTTACTTTATATACAGGATTTGTATAGTTCTTTGGAAACAGTGGAACAACCGGTGTAATTTCAAATGGAATTATATCACCAACATTCACATCCTTCTTATCGTCTGTTGTATCACCTGCTTTCTTTTCAACGGTAACATCCGTTTTCTTTACTGCTGATGTGTTTGAATTATTTGTAGAATCATAATCTGCCGATACCACAACTGGGTTATATACAACACCGGAATTATTTGAACCTGGCGTGATAATAACAACATAGGTACCAGCAGCCACATTATCCGCTTTAAATGTGGTTCCATCTAAAATCATTGATGTACCAGAGCCGGACAAAGCAGCCGTAATCGCATGCAGTTCCCCATCATCAATACCTTCAACAATATCCGCAGCCTTCAAAGATTCACCATCAATTGTTACATCTTTCATATCATCTGTTAATTCCCATTCGCCGGATGTTTCATTTCGCTTTAAAATCTGATAATAAGCTGCTGAATCCCCGCTAACCGCTCCTGTAACACTAATACTTGTATCCAATTCGTCTGCAAATGTAGGAACAGCCATAAATGCCCCTACCATACTGGCTGTTAAAACACCAGTCATAAATTTCTTTGCTAATCTGTTCATACTCATTTTCCTTTCCTCATTAAGCTTTTAAGTTTATAGTTTCTATAGGTTTTTATCAGATTATTCTGATGTTATTTATAGGGAATACAGTTTTCGGCGTTGCATGTATTACGATTATTCGCCGTGAAATGAGGTCTCTGCCCTACCAGCAGTTTTACATTGACCTCCTTTCCCGCCTGCGCCTCATACTGTATCCATACATAAGGCCGGATGCAAGGATAAGCCCTAATCCGCCGAATGTGTAAGGTAATGTACCGGCTCCGCCGGTGGCCGGGAGCCCTTGAACTTTATTATTCGTCACAATAACCTCAACAGAGCCGTCATTAGCGGCCTCGAATATGCTCGCATCCGCATTGCCATAATGTTCTTCAGCCTCTGCATTGTACCTATACAATATTGCTCCACTGTCTGTAACTTCCAGCTTAAAATCACCAGCTGGTAAAACATATCCTTCTGGCGCTTTTGTTTCCTTCAAGTAGTATTCACCTTTAGAAAGAGTGATTCCATCGCTCGGAGTAATGTATCCATTTTCATCTGAAATATTATTCAACGTTCCGGCTGATTCACCATCCGTATCATAAATCTCAAAAGTTGCACCGGACAAATAATTTTTAGCACCTTGACTATCAGTCTTTCTCAAAATAATCTGTCGTCCTTCCGGTTCATTTTCAACAGTTAATTTTATTTCCTCATAGATAAGAGATTTATTTTTACCCTGACCTATAAAGCTGTTCGGTGAATTCGTATAATCCGTAGATATCGCTCCAAGAGAATATACATTTTTATTCTCTATATAACCTTCCATTTTTCCCAGTTCTTTAACCCAATACTCTGTGTTCAAATCAACACTATTAAATATAACAATCCCATCACTGTTAGATTTTGCTGTGTCAACTGGCTCTCCGGTTGCATCAGCTGTTGTATATAATCCAAACTCAGCGCCTTCTAATGGGTTTCCATCAGTGTCTGTTTTTTTTATTTTCAATGTATAAAGCATACCGCGCACAACAGGTGAGTCTACGGAAAAAATATTCTTCGTAGCAGAACCATTGCTATCCGGATACATATAGTTAAGTTCTGCTTTGGCATTCGTCTCTACATTTTCACTTACATCAGAGCTAATTGGATAGATATCATTTGTTTGTTCATCCAAACCAGTGCTGATTGTAGGTGTAAACCTTATGGTATAAACCATCTCTGCTGCATTGACATACCAACCATCCTCAAGCGTTAAATGACTACTGTCAATCAAATGTGACCAATCAATATTTCCATTTTCATCAATTTTAGCATTTCCTGTATAACCATTGAGTTCAATCACATCGATATTCTGTCCCATTTCATCAATCATTGTACCAATTTCCGTGCCAATCGACGATTCAATAATTTTGGTTGCCTGCTCATCAGTAAGCTCTCCTTCAAAAGATGTGCGTCCATTTGCTGCCTCCGCAATTATTAACCAATCTTGATACCCCAAACGAATAGCCGCCCGACCATTATTAAAACTATTGTTTGCTGTATATCGAACAACAGAATAAGTTTTACCAAATGCAGTTATTTTAAACGTAAATGGATTAGTATGTGAACTACTTTTTTCCGGTAATGCAACCATGGCATTATTTTCTGTTTCGCCACCGCTTGTCCAAGCAGCTTCAAAATGTTTGGCATGAGAAGTTCCGTTTTCCTCATCACCTACACTTACATTTCCACTTGTTTTTATTGCCATGCCAGAGTTTTGAAGTAAATAGCTAAATATCGCATCACGATTATAATCCACACTCAAATAAACTTTAAATTCATTCTCATTTCCAGTAGGAACTATATTTTTTTGAACTCTAACAGCATTATGTGTATCTGCATTTTTATCCCCTACAGAGTTACCATCGTACATTTTATCAACGACCTGCCATTTGTTAGCAGCATTAATTGATAAACTTGCAAGTCCCTGTTCTTCCGCTATAGACCCTGTTTTTGTTATGCCGCTGCCTCCTGTCAAACTTCCATTAGAATCTGAACTAAATGAAGCTACAGGAAATACAGAAAAACTCTTAATATGAAATGTAATGCTGTTCCCGGAAACCTTTATCTGCTTTACACCTATTGATGTTGAATCATCATCAGAAATAGCTTCACTGCTTATCGTTTCTTTTACCTTTTTGTAATGTCCCACATACAAATTACCGTTTTTAGAAGGCCAGCCTCCCGGAGCATTGGCATAAGTGATTGTCACCTGAAGATTTATATTACCTTCTGGTATGTATTCACCTTCTGTCCCTTCTTTTGTAAGGTAAATATGATACATATGAAGGAAATCAAAATCCTCCTCAGTTATAGATTGAGAATCTTCAAACTGATTTTGTAAATCTCCTATAAGCGCTTCAAAATACCCCTCATAATCAGATTCCGTTTCATTATAATCTTCTACATGAAGAGTAACATCATCTGTCAAAACATTTTTATTCCCTTTAACCGTCACCGTATAGTCCGTACCAGCGGCTTCCTTTTCTGTCTCTTCCCCGGTATCATCTCCGCCGGAGCCGCCATTATCTGTAACTGTGACTGTAAATGTTTCTTTAGCGGTTTTGTTTTTCTTTGTGCTATATTCATGAGTAATTGTTACCGTCCCGGCATTTGTTCCGGTAATTGTAGCATCATTGGTTCCGCTTTGTTCGATAGTCACAACCCCATCCGAACTTAGTGTCCACTTATTTACAGTGCCTCCGTTACTTGCCGTACCACCCAGCGTCACTGTATCTCCAACGCCAACTGTTATACTCTCTCCGGCACTAATCGTGCCGTAATCTGAGAAAGATTCGGTTTCAAAGCTTGTTGTGACATAGCCGTTTTCTTCCTGTGTCTGTTCAACCTCGGAAATAACTTCGGTTCCTTCGTCCGTCGCATGTGTGATAACGATGTCTCCGGCCGCTTCTGTAATCTCCGAAGACTGGGATATTTCCACCTTAACCGTGCTTTCCGGTTCAATCTCCGTTTCACCGTCCATAATGGATATATTAAAAAATCTCGCCCGGCGGATGCAGGAGCCGTCCTGCTCCAGAAGCACAGTATTCGCCTGTTCAAAGCGTGTCGCATATTCTTCCGAATCCTGCGAATACTCGCTGACTTTCAATATGGCCCCGTCCGGGATTCCGGCGTTTTCACCATAAGTCACCGTTATTTTATAGTCTTCACCATCGGCTTCAAGCATCTTTGCATCTTCTTCCGGCGTTGCCTGCGATGTTTCTTCTGCCGTCGTTTCCGGCGTATCCTCTTCCGACAAAATGCCGTAGCCTTTGACGTTTTCGCTGTTCAATGTATAATTGCCATACTGAACCGTATCCTGAGCATCGCCCTCGATAGTAGTTATGGCGCCTTCTTCGGAAACATCCCGGATAATTCCGACACGCTCGATTCCCGGCGTCCCGTCCGTATCAAGAAACGCAATATCTCCGGCTTTTGGGGTATAACTTCCGGCCGCCGCATACATACCTCTCTGGGCAAGGATATCGGCCCACTGCTGGCAATCCGCGTCATAAGGGAAAATGCTCTGCGGTATACCGGCATAATTTAAGCAAAAGGCCGCAAACATGCCGGACCAGTCGCCGTAGGGTTGTCCATACCATGCGCCATAACGGGTATAGCCCTTCAGAGTATCCGTCCCGACAACCTCATAATTTATCCCACTTTCCCTATAGCCTATCTGGGATTCAGCGACCAAAATAAGGTCTGCCGCCCGCTTTCCCGTCAACGCAGGCAAAGTATTTTCCCAATCGGACGCCGCTTCCACATCGGCATTTTTATCTGAATAACATTCCTGAGTATGTGTATGTTCTTCTAAAGTGCAAACCAAAACCTTTTCATATTGATAACATTCTTCCGTATGTACATGGGCCGCACCAATTGTTTCGGTTTCCTGTGTTTCACTTTCACCGGACGCCGTTTCCGCCAAATTTTCAGCCGCCACAGTTTCTGTCTGCTCTTCCAGTCCGCAAATTAATGTTTTTGACGTTTCATAACAGGAATCATCATGTACATGTTCTTCTTTTCCGCAATACGCCGTCGCTTCCATGGTAATGGCCGGTAAAATCAATGCATAGGATGTGCAGAACACTACGAGACACGCAAGAAAGCCAACGACCTTTTGCCAGCGTTTCCGACGTTTCTGTTTCAAAAGAAATCTCATTCCGTGTTTCAATATATTGTCTTCCATCGCTGCTCCCCCTCTCAGGCAATCCGTCCGAAATATTTAAACGGCCAGATACAAAATACAAGTTTTCCTACAATCTGTTCCTCCGCCACACATCCAACCGCCGTATTTCTGGAATCCACGGAAACCGAGCGATGGTCGCCCATCACAAAATATCGGCTTTCCGGCACCTGATACGGTAATTCAATATTACAATCACCCAGCGCATGCTCTGTCAGATAGGGTTCATCCAGCTTTCTGTCATTGACGTAGACCGTTCCGTCCGCGTCAATATTCACCCAATCTCCCGGTCCTGCAATGACTCTTTTGACCAGTATTTTATTATTATAGTAAAAGGCCACCACATCTCCCGTCCGGAGATTGTTCTCCTTCAACGAAACCACAATGTTTCCATTAACCAACGTGGGCGACATAGACGTCCCATAGATTTGAAGCACGGGCATCCACAGTGTGGCTACCAAAACAGCCAGCGCCGCCACGGTAATCAATGTAAATATCGTACTCCGCAAAACGCCTCCGTACTGACGCCGGTATCTTTCCCGTTTTAACTCATTTTCAAGCTGATTCACTGTCGGAATTTCCGTTACTTTATTTTTCTTTTTATCATACATTAAGATTCCTTCTTATCCGCCGGAGAGTCACCGGACTTTTGGACGCTTTCCAAATACTGGTCCGCGGCTTTCTGCGCCGCTTCAAACACCTGATTTAACTGCAGAGCCGCTTCGGCAATGGAACCGGCTTTTTCCATAACTATTTTTCGCTCCTGAAGCTTTGCCTCCGCCTCTGACAGACATTTTTGAAGTCTCTCTATTTCCCTTCCCTGTTCAACCATTATCTCTAACAATTCAGAACGTTTTAATTTATGTAATTCTTTATCCGTCATCTTTTTTCTCCATACAATCAAAATCATTTCCGAGTATTTGTCGGTTAGTCGACACTAATTACGTTTTTATAATACCCCCCCCCCCAATTAGCTTAATCTATCTGTTTTCTCATTTAAATGTTGGTTATCGAGAAATTAAGTCAATAAAACAGCCTGCATATCAAAACCGATACACAGGCTGCCCATCTCACCCACGCTTTTATTCTACTGTTTACATTGGTCTTTCGGTCATTGAAAAAGGTTCCAGCAATACGTCAACCTCTTTCTCCGAAAGCAATCCCTTTTTAACAACAAGTTCTTTCACCGGAGTTCCTGTCTTTAAGGATTCTTTTGCAATTCCGGCCGCGGCTGTGTAGCCGATGGCCGGGCAGAGCGCCGTGGAAATTCCCACGCTGGCGTCTACAAGCTCGGCGCAATGCTCCGGATTGGCCGTAATTCCTTCAACGCAATTATCATTCAGGGTTCCGGCCGCTCGCCCAAGCGTCTCAATCGATTCAAAAAGATTATAGAAAACCACCGGTTCAAAGGCGTTCAATTCGAGCTGTCCGGCTTCGGCCGCCATGGTAATTGTAAAATCATTGCCAATAATATTAAAGGCGACCTGGGATACCACCTCCGGGATGACTGGATTGATTTTCCCGGGCATGATGGACGAGCCGTTCTGGCGGGCCGGAAGATTGATTTCCTCAAAGCCCGTCTTTGGCCCGCTGCTCAAAAGCCGCAGGTCATTGCACATTTTTGAGAGATTGACCGCACAGGTCTTGAGAGCCGCCGACACACTGACAAAGCCGTCCAGATTTTGAGTGGCGTCAAATAAATCATCGGCCATCACAAAATTTTCCCCGGTAACTTTACTTATATTTCCGCATATATTTTCGAGATACACGGGGCTGACATTGATACAGGAGCCAATGGCCGTCCCGCCCATATTCAAAATACGCATAAACTGTTTCGTTTCTTCAATCCTCTGAATATCCCGTTTCAGCACCGAAGCATATGCATGGAATGACTGACCGAGGCGCATCGGCACCGCGTCCTGGAGCTGGGTTCTTCCCATTTTCAAAATCGAATCGAATTCTCTGGACTTTTTCATCAAACTATCATATAAACGCCGAAGCTGAACGAGCATCTTCTCCATCAATACAAGGGTCGTCAGCTTTCCCGCGCTCGGAATAACATCATTCGTTGACTGGGCCATATTCACATGGTCATTCGGATGAACCATGGAATAATCCCCCTTCACCCCGCCTAACCATTCAATGGCCCGGTTGGCAATCACTTCATTTACATTCATATTTGCCGAGGTCCCGGCGCCGCCCTGAATGGCATCTACAATAAATTCTTTTTTAAAATGCCCTTCGATAACCTCATCGCAGGCTCTGATAATCGCTTCCGAAATATTTTCCGGGAGCTGTCCGCCGTCCCGATTTGTTATTGCCGAAGCTTTTTTGAGCTTTGCCATACTTTTGATAAATTCCGGATGTAACGGCCGGTATGTAATTGGAAAATTCTGCCTTGCACGCAGCGCTGAAACCCCATAATACGCCTTCGCCGGAACCTCCATTTCTCCGATAGAATCCGCTTCTGTCCGCATCTCTTTCATTGAATTTTTCCTCCCCGCAATTTCAAATAATCCTTTTTATGCCATCAAGATACACCCAAAAAATAAGAAAGTAAATCCCTTTGCAAAAGATGTGAAAATAAATCGGATTCTTCCGGTTTGAACTTTTATTTGTTAAGTCCAACAAAAAAAGACTTTATTTTCTAAAGTCTTGTTTGTGAATTTATTGCATTTTGCAGCACATTCACGTATACTTATTAAGTAAACATAGATATCTGCGAATGAAAAAGGAGATTTGCTGATGGACCAAATCGATGCAAAACTGATTATGCTGCTGCAGCAAAATGCCCGCGTTTCTTTGAAGGAACTGGCAAAAGAGGTGTTTCTCACCACTCCCGCCGTATCTGCACGCATTGAAAAACTGGAAAAAGAAGGCATCATTACCGGGTACAGTGCAAGAATCAACCCACTCAAGCTCGGTTATCACATTACAGCTTTTGTCAATCTGGAATTACAGCCGACACAGAAAAAAGAATTTTATCCTTTTATTGAAAAAATTCCCAATGTCATCGAATGTAACTGTGTGACCGGAACCTATTCGATGTTGATGAAAGTGGCCTTTCCAAGCACCATTGAGCTGGAAACCTTTATTGGAAAGCTTCAAAAATTCGGAAAAACTCAGACCCAAATCGTCTTTTCAACCCCGGTACAGCCGAGGGGATTACACATTAAATGAAAAAATTTAAGGAGGTACTTATGAAAAAATTTATTCAGGAATTCAAGTCATTCGCCCTGCGCGGAAACGTCATGGACATGGCCATCGGTGTCCTCATCGGCGGCGCATTCTCAGGTATCGTCACATCGCTGACGGATAATTTTATCAATCCGATTATTAATGAAATCATGGGAAATGCTTCCTACACCGCAGAGGATATCGCCACATTTGGTTCCAATTTTCTTTCAGCCGTCATCAACTTCTTTATCACAGCGCTTATCCTGTTCTGTCTGTTAAAGGCCATGAACAAACTTTTGTCCATCGGACATAAACCGGAAACGCCGGCCGCTCCGACAACCAAGGTTTGTCCATACTGCAAAAGCGAAATTTCTATCGAGGCCACACGGTGCCCGCACTGTACCTCCGAACTTTCCTAAACCAAAGGGCTTTGGAATCCTCCAAAGCCCTTTGATGACTCTGTGTTCAAAAATCCGCCGTCCTGTTCGAATGTTTATGCCTGTGCCGGGCGCCCTACTTTTAACGGAAGATTTACGCCAATCGGATTGACCAGAACGCCGGCCGCATCTTTCGGTAAGAATCCGGCAATTTTCTCCGGCGTCACCATGGCTGTCCCGAACTTCGTATTCCGGTTTATCGCCTGAAACTTCTGAAACTCCTGAACATCGGTAAAAATCGGAAGCAGGGTTTTTCCGTCTTTCTGTTTCATAATGGCAATGCCTTTATCTTCTCGAACCGCAAGGATAAACGTTCCCTCACTATAATGGGTGAGCAGTTCCTCCTGAAGCTCTCTGAGAATCTCCGTCAATTCGGTATGTGGTTTTCTTCGTAATTCCTGCATAAAATACAGCGCAGTTAAATGAAACTCCCGGTTTTCAATCCGAACTGTTCCCTCCGGCATTTTTTGATTTTCCGGCCTGCGGACCAAATCCTCCAATTGTACGGCGATTTCTGCGCCTGTGCCTTTATTTATGACCAGACAGTTGACCCCCATCGGATACAAACCGGAATAAAATGGCAGATAATTCTTTTTTTCAATCTTAACCATCTGAACCGGATTTTCCTCAGCTATAAAACGCTGAACCGCTTCGTTTCCATCCTTCTCCTCAAAGAAGATAAAAACCTCATCATCGTAAGTTTCCGAATCACACAGCACAAAGGGCATCCGTGTGCATTTTGAATAAATCACATAAATATTTTCCCTCTGCTGTAATTGTACAAGCACCTTTGTTTTATCGACACTCATTTTTGCTTACCTCTCTTTAGTCCGCAAGTAATTTTTTTGTCAGTTTTTTTACTTTTTTCTTGCATTTACCGCAGGCTTTTCCCGCCTTTGTCGCCTTTTTTATATCTTTAAAAGAAGCTGCCCCAGCCTCTATGGCATCCGCAATATCCCCTTTGGTTACATGATAACAGGAACATATCTCTTTCTTACGATTCATAATCTTAACACCTCCGTAAACTGTTCACCATCAATTTGAGAACATCTTGCCGACTGCTCACAGTATATCACATGTAACAGCTTTGGGGTAGTGGCTTTACTGTTTTCCTGCCGTTTCTTCCGGATTTTGCACGCGGATATTTTCCAGCAGGTCAAATACCGGCCCCATGTTCTGTTTTATAAGCTGTTTTTGTACCTGATACAGATGACAGTATTTCTCCGTATTTTCTTTTTCCGGATAATAGGTCTTTTTAATTTCCAGATAGCTTTCCAGATGTTCTTTGACCTCCGGAATATCTCCGGCCGCATAAGCCCCGAACATACAGTTAATAACCACGGCCCCTCCCGCATTTTTAAATGTGATAACTTTACTGTCCAGCATATCTGATTTCATCTGATTCCACAAATCATCCCGGCTGCCGCCCTCAGTAATGGCAACCCGGCTCAAATCCACTCCTGCGCTCCGGTAAATGTCCGTAATCTCCATATAATCATAGCCAATGGCCTCCAGCACCGCCCGCCAAAGCACGGTTTGGTCCGTGTCCAACGTCATATTTAAAAAGCAGCCGCAAGCGTTGGCAATTTCTCCCATGCCTCCGGTCAGATATGGTAAAAACAACACGCCGTTGGCTCCGACAGGAACTGCTCTGGCCCCCGCGCTCAAATCCTGATAATAGTCGCCGTCCGCTTCCTTTTTACAAATATTGTCTTTAAACCAGCGCAGCGCCAGGCCTCCGGTGCGGATAAAGCCCCAGTAAAAATAAGTTCCCGGCAATGTCCCGCTGTTAAAAATCAGTCCGCTTCCCCTCCGGCTCAGCTCCGGCACAATGCCGTCCGTCGATACACAGAACATGGCGCAGGTTCCGGCCACATCGACCGCATGACCCGCCTCTAAAATACCGCTTCCAATCATGGACTGCATCGTATCTCCGGCCCCGGCGCAAATCGGAATTCCGGCCGGGAACCCGGTTTCCGCCGCCGCTTCTTCCGTCAGTCTGCCGACAATATCCCACGGTTTCACAATCTTCGGCATATATTTCATATCCAGATTCAAAATATCCAACTGTTCCTTGGACCATTCTTTTTTATAAACATTATATCCAAGGCCCCAGCCCGACATGGCGCCCCAGTCCACAAACATTTCATCGGCGGAAAGTCCGGCCAGATGGGCCAGAATATACGGCGCATTATGAATAAACTTGGCGCCCTTTTCCTGAAATTCTTTACTGTTCTCCAAAAACCACCGGGCAAACATGGCCGGAAACATGCAATTGGCTTCCGCATTTCCCGTTTCCTTCCCCCAAATATCCAAATCCATCGCATTAATTGCCTGAACGTCCTTCGCCGTCCGTGAATCCAGATAATTAATATACGGTGTTATGGCATTTCCGTCCCTATCCACGCCGGCAATACCACAAATGATACCATCGCCCATGATGGACCGGATGCCCTCCACCGAAAGGCCCTTCACTTTCATCTGTTCCGAACATTCTTTCATACACGCTTTCGCAAGCTGCAAATATTCATCCACATCCATCTCCACCCATCCCGGATTCGGATAAAATAAGGTCGTCGGCTTGCTAGCCGAAGCCACACATTCCATCGCCTCATTGCAAATGACTACCTTAACGCTCTGTGTTCCCGCATCAAACCCTACATAATACTTTTCCATTTCGCCCTGCTCCTTTCCAATCATGAAACCGTCCGCAGCCTATGATGCTCCAAAATCAGAAAAAGCCCTGAATATAAACATACTCAGAGCTTTCTAACATTAAAAATAAACATGACATTTACTTTCTTCTCTCATCCAGACTATACTGTCGGTTTCGGAATCTCACCGAATCATGCCTTCCGGCTCGCGGACTTTACCGCCGGTAGGGACTTGCACCCTGCCCTGAAGAAATTTAACTGCCTTTATTATACACCACCTTCACCGCATTGGCAAGCAATTCGGCACAGCCCGGCACCTCACGGTCGTAATAGGATTTAAACCTTTCGTCTGCCGCATACATCGCCGCAATGCTCTTGTGAATTTCCGGCGTATATTGTTTTAACATCATTTGAAGCCATTCTTTGTGAAGGGCCACTATTTTCCCGGCCTCACCGTCGGCCGGATTTATCCCATCCAGAACGGCCCGCTGCAGGGCTTCCTTTATCTCTTTCTCCAAAGCCTTAAAATGCTTCCATTCCTCTTCGGACATATCCATTAATTTCCGGTTTGAAGCCGCCATCGCATCATCTCCGTATCTTTCCCGGATTTCCTCACCATATTTTTCTTCATTTTCATGAATCAGGCCTTCTTTAAATACCCGGAACTTTTCACTGTCTTTCATCTCACACTCTCCTTTCACTGACCCAAGAGTCTGCCTGACGGTCAAAATCAGAGATTCGATATGCTGCCTCTGATTTTCCAGCGTCACAAGATGTTCCTCCAATGCCTTTACAATATCAAAATCCTCCTCATAAATAATTTTTTGAATCTGTTTTAAATCAAAGCCGCGCTCCCTGTAGAATAAAATCTGCTGCAGAACAGCCACTTCGAAATCCCCATAAAACCGGTATCCGGCATCATTTACATACGAAGGCCTCAAAAGCCCGATTTCATCATAATACCGCAGAGTGCGTGTACTCACTCCGGCCAGTTCCGACAGTTCTCTGATACTGTAAGTCATTTTCCTCATCTCCCTTGGTGTAAATCCAGCATAACCCTTGACGTAACGTCAAAGTCAAGAAGATATTTCATGTTTTTTTCCCGGCACTCTCCCTTCGGAAATAAACAGTCCGGCCAGCGTCAGAAGCGTCCCGGCCCCCGACATCCAGGTCATTTGCTCATGCAATATCAACGCGGAGGTCAAAACCGTAATGACCGGAACCATATAGATATAGACGCTGGTCTTTACCGCTCCGAGAATTTTTACGGCAAAATTCCAGGTGACAAAACAGAGCGCCGATGCGCCAAGACCAAGATAAATAATATTTAATAAATACACCGGATGGGTAAACCGCTGCAATTCCAACCGGAAATCAAAGAAAAACAGCGTTGGCAGCATAAATAAAATACCATAAAAAAATATTCTGCGCGTTGTGAGAATCGCCGGATACCCAAATCCGGCAATTCTTTTCGTTAAAATAGAATACAGCGCCCATACGAAAGCGGCCAGCACAGCCAACACATCGCCGACCGGATTTAAAGCCATCGACACACCGTTAAAACTGATACAGCAAATCCCCGCCATGGCGACAAGAAAACCAATAAAAAAGCCTGCCCCCAGTTTTTCTTCCTGTTTTCCAAATAAATGAGATAAAATGGCCGTAAAAAAAGGCGCCACCGAAATAATAACGCCGACATTCTGGGCCAATGTATAGGTCAGCGCAATATTCTCCAAAAGATAATAAAAGCAAATTCCGCACAGGCCCGCCCCCGCAAACGTCAGCTCCTGTTTAACACCGGAGGCCTTCATTCGTTTCGGGGCGGCCAGAATCAGCGCCAGAAATCCCAGGATAAATCGAAAAAATAAAATTTCTACCGGCAAAAATCCGGTCAGCAGGATTTTCGTCGAGATAAATGTCGTTCCCCAGATGACGATGGTTATTAACGCCGCCCCATGTCCGGCCGTCAATTTATGCTCCATGCTTTTTTCCTCCGCCAGTTTTTTTGCTCATACACATCCCACTCTCCCGCCGGGGCACAAATATTTCCCGATAAGCGCCGGGAGCCAGCCCGATAAACCGGGTAAAATAGTTGGTAAAATGACTCTGGTCCGAAAATCCGGTACTCATAGCCGCCTCGACCGTCGAAACACCCTTTTCCAGTAATTGTTTCGCCTTATTCACCCGAAAAGCTTCCAGATACCGGTACGGAGTAACTCCCTTGGACTTTGTAAACGCACGAAGGAGCGTGGATTTACTCAGACCCGTATAATGGCATATCTGGTTCAGCTCAATCCGCTCTGAATAGTGATTTTCTATAAAATCGCAGGCCCTTTCAATCTCTTCCCGACATTCGGGTATGCACTTTTCAAAAGGCTGCCCATAATTTTCCATGAGAAATGAAAGCAGCAGCCACAGGTTTTCCTCTTTTCCAAAGGCATTTTCCTCATTCATAATCATCTGATGAAGATTCCTCAAATACCAAACTGCCGTTTTATCCCCAATCACATTTTCCGAAAATCCCGGTAATTCCCGCTTTCCGGTGATTTCTTTAGCCAAATCCAGCATTACGGTTTTAGAAATATTTAATCCCCGGTAATCCATGGCCGCATCATCCGCCTGGGTGCAGCCATGATTATCTCCCGGATTCAACAGCAGCATCTGGTCTTTTCCCATTATATATTGTCTGTTCCTGCACGAAAGACGCCGCCGCCCGTTTTCCATCAGTCCAAACACATAATGCTCATGAAAATGATTGGGAAAGGGTTTTTCCGTTCCCTGAAAATAATAGGCTTCAATGCGCAGCTCTTCGTCATAAACAATTGTGCGAACTTCCTTTTTCATCTGCCGTCCTCCTCACTGAAACCTATTGTATCACTCAAAACCTGTCAAAGGCTTGTAAAATATCTTCATTTAAGAGAGAAACAAGCCGCCGCACGAATACTTTTCCGCACGACGGCCCCATTATTCTGAATATTATTCTTCATCTCTGTCATTGGTCAATTTTAATTTATCAAGCACATAAAATATAAGACTCAATGCCATCGCTACGATACAGGCCAGTACCATACCGGTCAACTGGATATTTCCAAATTTTACGGCGATGCCGGAAAGACCCGTAACAAAAACAACGGAGGTTAAGGTCAGATTTCTGGAACGGCCATAATCGACCTGGGAATCAACCAAAATCCGGATACCGGAAGCGCCTATCATTCCGTAAAGCAAAAATGAAATGCCGCCGATGACCGGTCCGGGAATGGTCTGAATCAGCATGGAAAGTTTGCCTACAAAGGAACATACGATAGACAAAATCGCTGCTCCGGCGATAACCTGCACACTATATACCTTCGTCACCGCCATGACGCCGATATTTTCACCATAGGTTGTGGTAGGTACGGAGCCAATCAGACCGGAAATCATAGTAGACAAATTGTCGCCCAACAGTGAACGATGAAGTCCCGGGTCCTTGAGCAAATCCCGTCCGACAATCTTACTTGTAACTACCTGGTGGCCAATATGCTCCGAAGCGATGACAAGAATTACCGGTAAAATCGTGACAATTGCCTCCGCACTGAACTTCGGCGCCTGGAAATTCGGAACGGCAAACCACGGTGCGGCGGCAATGGCCTCAAAATCCACAATACCGCAGGCCAGCGCCGCCACATATCCGGCAATGACCGCAATCAAAATCGGTATAACCGATAAAAAGCCGCGGAATACAATATTTCCGAAAATAGCTACGCCCAAAGTCACCAGAAATACAATCACATTGGCAGGCACTATAACCTCATCCAGCAATCCGGCATTGCTCGCCGCATTCCCTGACAATTCAAGGCCAATCAGCGCCACAACCGGGCCCATGGCCGCCGGAGGAAGTACAATATCAATCCAATCCGAACCAAATTTATAAATAATCAGTGCCAGTACGCAGCCGCAGAAGCCGACGGCCACAAAACCGCCCAGGGCATATGCATACCCCATCTTACTGATGACAATTCCGGCCGGCGCCAGGAAAGCAAAGCTGGAACCCAGATAGGCCGGCGCCTTTCCTTTCGTAATGGCAATAAACAACAGTGTTCCCACGCCATTCATAAACAAAACGATGGCCGGGCTGATTCCGAATAAAAACGGTACCAGCACAGAGGCGCCAAACATGGCAAACATGTGCTGTATACTCAGCGGAACCAATAATTTAAAAGGCACCTTTTCCTCTACCTGAATAATTCTTCTGCTCTCCATTGATTTTCCTCCCTTGTTAAAGTCTGCCCACAATATACCTCATAACTGTTCACAGTATACCATAGAAAATCAAAGATTGGAATTACAGAATATTGATTTTCAATTATCTGAGGCTAAAAAGTCCTTCATCTCCTGAAGGTGGGCTAAGGCGTCCCGCCGACCTGTCTGATACACCTGTCTGAGCTTTTCCGGGTCTTTTTCCGTCCGGCCGATTTCAAGCGGTTCGCCCGGCTGCAATACGAAGGCTTCGCCGCGCTCCTTCAGTTTTTTAACCGCTTTCAATGAGCCATTATAATTTCTGTGACGTTTTTCCATAGCCTCGGCAATCGCCGGATATTTTCGCATAAATAGTTTAAACGCAGGAATAATTCGGCTCGGTTTTTTCGTATATCCCTCCGGTTGGGTCAGGATGACAATATTTTTTCGGTATCCCTGCCTGCGAAACCAGCGAATCGGAATGGAATCGGAAATACCGCCGTCCAGCAAATCATAGCCGCCCACAGACACCACCCGGGAAACCAGCGGCATGGAGGCCGAAGCACGCATCCACTGAATATCCTCGGCATCCCCCTGGCTGCACAGGTGATATACCGGGAGACCCGTATGTACGTCGGTACAGGTTACATAGAAATCTACCGGATTTTCCCGATAAGTTTCGGCGTCAAAAATGTCCAGCCGGTTTGGAAGTTCATTATAACAAAATTCCGCCCCGTACAAATCTCCGGTTTTAATCAGAGATTTAATGCTGACATAACGTTCATCCGAACAATATTTCATATTATAACGGATGGCCCGACCAATTTGCTTTGACTTATAATTGCAGCCAAACACGGCCCCGGCGGAAACGCCGATGACGCCATCGACTTTCACATCGTTCTCCATCATAACATCCAATACTCCGGCGGTGTACATGCCCCGCATGGCGCCGCCTTCCAATACCATTCCTGTTTTCATTCATTTATCCTCCTCATCATCAGTAAACTGCAGCTCCAAATGGCATTAAAGCCAGTTTGGCCAATTTAAAATGCTGTAATCCAAAGGGAATTCCTATCACAGTTACACACAGTATCGCACCAAATACCGCATGTTCCAATGCCAATGGCAGGCCGGAAACAATAAGCCAGACAATATTTAACAAAAAAGAGGCGGCGCCTCCGCCATAACGAACTTCTTTTCCAAATGGAAAGAAGCTGAGAGACGCGAATTTAAAGCATTGCATCCCAACAGGAATACCGACAATGGTGATACACCAAAGGCACCCGGCCAGGCACCAGCTTAATCCGGAAATAGCTCCGCCGCATAAAAACCATAAAATATTACCTAAACATCCCATAAAATGACCGCCTTTCTATAAATAATACCACAGGTGACCTTCACATTTTACCACGAATTTCTTTCCAGATTTCTTAAATCCATTAATATGCTTTCAACCCGGAAAATAGCATCCTCCACCTGTTCTTGGGCCTTCGAAATTTTCATCTGTACCATGTAATCCACCACAAGATTATCAAAGAATACGTCCGCAAAGGAAAGGAAATCGCTGACCTCTAATTTTAAATCCATCGGCACCTGAATGTCTTTGAGTTCCTTCTGAAGCTTGCGCAAATCTTCTTTGGCCGCTTCCATATATCCGGCTGCACTATCCATCTGTGAACGCTTGATAATGCTCGAAAAAAATCTGCCGCCAAGCATATCGAAAAACCCCCAGTTTCTTGCACTATTCAATTTGTTCTGCGCCGCCCTCAGACTTATAAGCGCCCTCTCACCTGCGTCAATCGCTTCTCTGATTTCCTGGTTCATCCATTCGTTATTCATTTTACTCCTCACTTTCTGCGCAAGTCTCTGCGGCAGTCCGTTTCTATGATAGTTCTTGTACGTTTGATAAAAAAAAGACTCTTATCATGACGTCTGCCACAATAAAAGTCTTGCTATCTCATTTGATACGGATACTTGTTCAGTATCGGTTGACGATTTCAAACCCACCTTTTCAGGCGTTCAGCTACTCCCTTTTTTGCTTACTACCAATATATCATTTTTCAGTGGTTTGTGCAAGTGGTTTTATGAATTTTTACCTGCCAAATACGCGTTAATCGAGGTCACCATCTGCTCCACATTAAGCCCATGGACCGTACAGGCCACTTCCAGCGACTCGCTTGATGACGCGGAACAGGTCACACAGTGAAGTCCCGCCTTCATTAAGAAATCTCCCATATTCTCATCCATGGCAAGAATCTTCCCCATATTCGTATCCTTTGTCACCTGCCGTTCTTTATTTCCTTTTGCAGCCGCCGTTCCGCCGCCGGCCTCCTTTTCGTACATGTCATCCCGCATCACTGTCCCTATAAAATAAGCCGCCATAGGTATAACAATCACAAGAATTCCGATAATTACAGTTTGCATATCTCTCCCGCCTTTCCTGACTTTATAAACACTATGCCCCTGAAAACCCGGCACAGCACGGTATGAAATATCATAACACATAATATCGGAATTCTCCATAAAATATCAAATTTTTATTATTTTTTTACGACCGGAATCCATACTTCGAACTTTGAATTCTGTGGGTCCGGACTGATATACAGCTCGACATCCGGTCCGTTGTCATATTCATAACCGGAAGTCGGAAGCCATTCGGTGACAATCCGCTGTTCCAATTCCTGTATCGCCTGAGGGCATACGCCTTCCCCCGTGAAAATGGCCCATGTAAATGACGGAATTGTGTATTCCTCCAAAGTATCCTCTGCGTCCATAGAGCTGGCCACCGCGATAAAATATTTCCACTCTTCCTCTGCATTGCAGACGCTCACACCTAAAACACCCTTCAACGGCGTATCCATCATCCCCGCCAGCCTCGGAATGGTTCCGTCCACTGCCACATCCTGCCACATTTTCGGAACAATGGCAAAGTTCTTCTCAATTTCTTTGTACAACGGCCGGGACACACCGACAATCCGCAAAGCTTCCTTCTTCTCAATTCGATAATTCATTTCTTCGACTCCCTTCACAGTCATTTTAAACTTCATCGGAGTAAAGGATTTCACAGACACTCCCTCACTTCGCACAAGGGATGGCGCAATTCCATGAACGGACTGAAAAGCCCGGTTAAACGCCGTCGGCGAATGATAACCGTATTTTAAAGCCACATCAATAATTTTCGCATCGCCGCCCTGCAGGTCTACAGCCGCAAGGGACATTTTCCGGCGCCGGATATACTCGGACAGAGACACATTCGCCATGTAGGCAAACATTCTCTGAAAATGATAGGTTGAACAGCCGGCCACCTTTGCAAGTTCTTCATAATCCATCTCGTCCGTCAAATGCTCCTCAATGTAATTCATCGCTTCATTTAATCTTTCAATCCATTCCATAAATTTGTCCTCCCTGTGACTTTCATTATAAGTAATCCCCCGGTATTTTTCCTCTCTTTTCATGCACAAATCTGAGAGATTTTAAAAAGCAGCAAACTCAAGTCCACTGCTTTTACCAATTCTATACCATCTGCCGGTTCCAACGTCCGTACCAATACCACTTCCGGTTTCATTTCATTATTCGCCACAACATATAGTATTTTATAAACCATCATACAACAATTTTAATGTTTCAGCAATAATATATTTTATATCAGCGCCTGAAGCAGCATGATATGATATTCCTCATCTTTTATAATCCTTGCCAGAACCGCGTTTATAAAGGCGTCGTTTATCATTTTCATATGCATCCGGTACTGACGAATCGTGGCCTTTTCCGCCTCAATATCTGCCATCAGCATCCGTTCCATATTTTCCGGAATCGACAGGTATTCCGGCGACCACATCCGTTTTCGGCCATCCTGATGCTTTGCCACAAAATCGATGGAGCCGCCCAACAGGAAAATCAATTCGGCCAGCTTTTGAAGATGTATCATTTCTGCTATGGCAATTCCCAAAATTGTCCGGGCCACCGGGCATTTTTCACAGGCTAGCCGATTTTCATTATTAATATACTGGGTAATTGCCGTCATTTCAGATACAGCGCCGCAATAATCAATACTGAGCAGATTCGCATAGGCCGGATTCTTCTCTTTCACCTGAACCGGAGGATAAGGCAAATCTGCCATGATTGGTTTAACTCCCATAAAATCACAGGAATTCGTTAAAGGCTTCGATTTTTCTTCCATCATCATACACTCCCGATATATTTCTATATTTAATATATCGGCTTTTTCCGATAATGTGCCTGCTCAGGCTTTGCCTTTAATGGATTTTAATTCGTCTATCAATTTTTTGTACCTCACATCATCCTTGATAAAATCAATCTCTTTATCCTCATCAAAGCATTTTTTCAGCATTAATCCCAGATTTTCAGACGCTGTTTGCGAAAAGGATAAGTGGGGATATAATTCGGATTTTTCCAGAAAATATTTGTTTTTTATATTCAGAACCAACTTCGACAGGACGTCCAAAACCTCTTCTTTATTTTTTGTTTGAAGCGCTTCCTTCATCCCCGACGCATCCACATAAGCGCCGATTTCCATAAGTTCCATCAGGGCTTTCAGTTTCTGCTCCATACGTTCTGCCTTCCCCGTATTCCCGTCGGCCCTGGCCAGCGCCTGAATACCATTTAATCCAATACTGATATCCATACATCCAAAATAGGCCAGCTCTTCAAAACAGCGATAGGCTTCTTCCCGTTTCCCGCGGACCTGGAACAACACCGCCTGCATCTGCTTGGGATTTACCGACTTTTTCGGAATTTTATCAATACATTTCTGGGCCATATCGTAGTCTTTCCTGTGCATAGAAAAATAAAACAAAGACATCGCCGCCGTTTGAGAAACCATATCGTCCGTACTTTCCAGAAATCGGGTATAGACGGCGTATATCTGTCCGTCATACTGCTCCGGTTTTTCCACCTTAACAACATACCGGTAATTGTCCAGAGTCTGGGCCATCATCACAATAAACTTACCGCAATTCGGATATTCGTGCATCTTTCTTTCCGCCCATGCATAGCCCGCCGCATAGCCCTTGGATTTTATTTTCATTATGGCCGTCTCAATCAGCCGGTTAATTTCTTTATCTGTCAAGCTTTCTTTATAAGAAAGCAGCATATCCGTCGTTATACCAAGCAGCCGTGCAATGGGTGCCAAAAGGGCGATATCCGGATATGAGCTGCCCGTTTCCCATTTACTCACGGCCGGCACCGTAACTCCCAGATAATTCGCCATTTCTTCCTGGGTCAAATGGTTCTCTTTTCTGTATTTTCGTATGACTTCACCTATTTTCATGATAAAATCCTCCAATCGTTTTTACGCATTGGCCTTTGCTGCTATCATCATACCAAATCGAAAAGCCGAATACAATTGAACCCTGATTAACTATTTTTTAAATTTATTAACTGTTATTCACAAAATGCAGGTAAAGTGCTATAATCAAGTTAGCTTTAACTAATCTACGTTTATATATAGAAATGGAGTGTGAAAAATGACCATTCACGAATATGGAACAGACAAAGAAGCCGTAATTGTACTTATACATCCTTCGGCAGTTATGTGGGACTATTTCGACTACGTCATCCCGTTGCTCAGGGAGGACTATCATCTGATTATCCCTGCTCTCCCCGGATATGATGAAGAACATCCAAACGAAGATTTTACGAGTATTGAGGAAATTGCCGACAGCCTGGAAAAGTGGCTGTCAGCACATAAAATAAAAACTGTCGATATCCTTTATGGATGTTCGATGGGCGGAGCGATTGTTTTAAAAATGCTTGCCAACCGGCAAATTCATATCAAAAATACGATTTGTGACGGCGGAATTACCCCCTATCAGCTCCCGTGGCTTATTACAAGATTTATTGCTATAAGAGATTTTCTTATGATTTCTATGGGAAAAATCGGCGGACTAAGCCTTCTGGAAAAGGCGTTTTCGACGGATGAATACAGTAAAGAAGATTTAAAGTATATTTCCAAAGTGCTTCATTTTATGAGCTATAAAACTATCTGGAGAACCTTTGAGTCATGCAATAATTATACAATGCCCAAACATATGCCTGAATATCAGGGACGTTTTCAATACTGGTATGGTGAAAAGGAAACGAAAGACCGGGCCTGGGACATCAAATATATTAAAAAACATTTTCCTCATGCAAAATTTATAAAATTTAAGAATCAAGGGCATGCGGGTATGGCAAGCCTTTATCCGCAGGAAATGGCGAAGCGATTTAAACGCTGCATGGATTATCCCAAAACAAAAAAATGAACGGCGCATAAATGCGCCGTCGGATTTATCAGCCGTTATTTACAAAAGCTCCAGCATCTGCTTCGGGTTATCCACCGCTTTCACTTTTCCGAAGGCTTTTACGATAATTCCTTCTTCATCAATCAAATACGTTGTCCGGACAACGCCCATCGTCTTTTTCCCGTACATATTTTTTTCCTTCCACACATCATAGGCCTGAATAGCGGCCAACTCCGTATCTGAAAGTAAAATAAACGGCAGACTGTATTTCGTTTCAAATTTTTTATGGGATGCCACGCTGTCTTTACTGATACCGACAACAACAGCGCCCTTTTCTTCAAAATGCGGATATAATTCACCAAAACCACAGGCCTGCTTTGTGCATCCGGCCGTATTGTCCTTCGGATAAAAATACAGCACGACCTTTTTTCCTCTAAACTCCTCCAATGTATGTACCTGTCCATTCTGGTCCGGCAATTCAAAGGCCGGCGCTTTTGTTCCAATCTCTAACATTTTCAGTCCTCCTTAAATAGGTTACTCAACACCACATTTGCCGCAAATATCCTGCAGACAGCACCGCTCGCAATGGGGCTTTGTCCGGGCCGTGCAGACATCCCGGCCATGAAATACAAGGCGATGACAGAAATCGCTGCCTTCCTTTGGCGGAACCAGTTTCCACAGCGCCATCTCTACTTTTTTCGGTTCTTTTATTCCGTCCACCAGGCCAATCCGGTTGACTAACCGTATACAGTGCGTATCAGTGACAATCGCCGGTTCTCCAAAGACATCGCCCATAATCAGGTTCGCGCTTTTCCGTCCCACGCCCGGCAGTTTTAATATGGCATTAAAATCCTTCGGAATCTTGCCGCCATAAGTATCTCTTAACACCTTCATACAGGCGCTGATATCTCTAGCCTTGCTTTTTCCAAGACCACATGGACGGACAATCCGCTCGATGTCCGCCACATCCGCCTCGGCCAGAGCATCCACATCCGGATATTTCGCATATAAATCTTCGACAACCACATTCACCCGGGCATCCGTACACTGGGCGGCCAGCCGGACACTCACCAACAGCTTCCATGCCTGGTCGTAATCCAACGTACAGCCCGCATCCGGATATTCTTTCCTGAGCCGCTCTATGACCTCTAAGGTCAATTCCTCTTTTGTCATGACTTATTACCTCTCTGAAATTTTAATTTGATTATATCCCAATCTCAGAGATTTTTCCACTGGCATTAAGACATTATTTTTCTTCTAAACCTCGCCGCCTGTATGCCGTCCCTTATCTGAGTAAGGCATACATACAGTAATCATATATTTTACCTTTTTTATAAACGCCCTTCCGCATGATGCCTTCCTGTGAAAAACCGGCCTTTTCCAATACCCTTCTTGAACCTGTGTTATGGGCAAAGGGCTCCGCATAAATACGCACAATTTCAAACCTTTCAAATGCTTCACGGCAGATTTGTTTCACGGCTTCTGTCATAATTCCCTCTCCCCAATATTCCTCGGCCAGCCAATAACCCAGCTCAGCGCTTTTTTCAAAGACATCCGAGCCGACAAACAGACCGATACTGCCCACAACATGGCCCTCCGCCACAATGGCCCGGCAAATCTGACCTTCTTCATCATTTTCTACACAGGAACCCACATAGACTTTTGCATCCTCCAATGTATACGGATAGGGAAAAACGTTTCTTAAATTCGCAGCGATATGTTCATTATTCGCATATCTGGCCACATCCGAAACATCCGTCATCGACCATTTTCTCAAATTAAACGCTTTCATCCGCTATCACCATGTCCTTCCGAGGCTTTCCAATCATATGTTCAATCATTGTCTATTTGTGTTGTTTTCATTATATGACACGCGTGCCGTTTTATCAAGCCTTCCCAGTTCACCTTCCCATTCAGAGAATAATATTGCAAAAATCATCAAAAACTAAATAATAAAAATAAAGGAGGTTATTTCAATGACAAATAAAGATACGTTATGCTTATTAAAGGAATGTGATTCCGGTACGAAAATGGCCGTATCATCCATTGATGAAATATTGGATAAAACAGAAAATCCGAAACTGAAACAATTATTATCCGAAACTAAAAGCCATCACGAAAAACTTGGTAACGAAATCCACACCCTCCTCCTTCAAAAAGGCAGCAAGGACGAGGAACCCACTATCATGGCGAAAAGCATGTCCTGGTTAAAAACCAATATGAAGCTGGGCATGGATAAGAGCGATGCCACCATAGCAGACCTGATGACCGACGGCTGCAATATGGGCATCAAATATCTTTACAAATATCTGAATCAATATGCCGCCGCAGAGCATAAGGCTAAAGAGCTTTGCAGCCGCCTCATATCTATCGAGGAAACACTGCGTCAGGACCTTCGCTGTTACCTGTAGCTGCCGTTTCTGCCACTATGCAAACTTTAACCGATAAAATTTCAGGGCAAAACCAACCGTTGGCTTTGCCCTGAAATAAACACTATGATTTTTCTCCAAATAATTCATAATAAAATATGTATTGCTGCATAATGCCTTTTATATCCTTATATCTCCGGTTCGGAAACCCTCTTTTATAGTGTGCGTTTAACGCCTGAATCATATGGGTGTCCATCGGAAAGGCCTGCAAATGATGCAGCGCAAAAAGACAAATACAATCGGCCACCTTTTCACCTACGCCAAATAACTTCAGAAGCTCCTGCCTGGCCTTCCGATAAGACAGTTGCTCTACCGCTTTCAAATCAATCGCTCCGGTCACAACACTTCTGGCGGCCCGGACTACATATTTACTGCGATACCCCAGATTGCACGCTTTTAAAGCATCCTCATCAAGCCCTGCCAGGGCTTCCGGTTTTGGAAATCCATAATAGGTTCTTCCCCGGATATCGGTCTTTTCCGCGCCGTAAGCTTCACAGATATTTTGAATACATCTTCGGATTCTTACAATATTATTCTGCTGGGAAATCAAAAAGGTGACAATCATCTCCCACAAATCCTGCCGCAAAATCCGTATGCCTGAACCAAAGGCCGCAGCCCGTACCAGATAGCTATCTCTCGGATTAATCCGGGCGATACACTCTGCGTAGTCTCTTTCCAGGTCGAAATAGGCCTTCCAGAAATCTTCGAATTCTTCCGGTTCACAATAAAATGTACATTCGTTTCCCTGCTGTTTGACTTCCAGATATCTGTCCCCGGCAATCAGACTGTATCGAATACCTTCCGCATCCTCCGGCTTCATTCGAAAACATTGGCCAGACTGACAAATCTGCGCCAGGCTGAAATTATCCATTCGTTTCCTAACCATACATCAAAAACTTAGTAATTCTCCTTACGTACTTCAAAATAACTCTGCGGGTGATGACATACCGGACATACCTCCGGCGCCTTCGTTCCCACGACAATATGTCCGCAATTCCGACATTCCCAAATCTGAACGCCGCTCTTTTCAAATACCTGCCGTGTCTCCACATTATTCAACAATGCGCGATACCGCTCTTCATGGCTCTTTTCAATTGCAGCCACGCCTCTGAACTGGGCCGCAAGCTCCAGAAATCCTTCTTCTTCCGCATCCTTTGCCATACGCTCATACATATCTGTCCATTCGGCATTTTCACCCTCAGCGGCATGAAGTAAATTTTCTGCCGTATCGCCTACCTGCCCCAGCGCTTTAAACCACAACTTTGCATGTTCCTTTTCATTTTCCGCCGTTTTTAAAAAGAGTGCGGCTATCTGCTCATATCCGGCTTTCTTAGCAACCGACGCAAAAAAAGTATATTTATTTCTCGCCTCAGATTCTCCTGCAAATGCTTCCCATAAATTTTTCTCTGTTTTTGTTCCTGCATATGGATTTTTGCTCATTCTTCATCTCTCCTTTACCATTCAATATAAAATTAATAATGATTCCTGTTATTATTTTATATCTAATTAGAATCGATGTCAAGCCTTTTCTGTTTTTTAATTCTATTTTTCCTCTGTCAGTATCCATAAAATTTCAAATGAAACTCTGTCCCCTGCCCCGGCTCACTTTTCACGTCAATTGTTCCGTTCTGCTGCATCACAATCTGCCGTGACAATGCCAGGCCAATGCCCACACTATTTTCCGAGGCATTTTTTCCTTTATAAAAACGCTCGAAAATATGCCCCAATTCTTCTTTCTCTATCCCTTCGCCATTATCACGAATATAAATATTCACGGAAAAATTATTCTGCTCTCCGCTGATAACCACACGACCGCCTTCGGGCGTGTGTTCCAGGCAGTTTTTTATAATATTCGTAATCGCCTCCTCCGTCCAATGTTCGTCACAAATCATATGAATATTCTCATCAACCGAAATAGAAAGCGCCACATCTTTAACATCGGCTATAAGCTTCAGCGGTTCCGCCGCCCTTTCCACAAGTTCGCTGACGGAAACATTTTCCTTTTTCAGCTTCAGCACATTCGCTTCTAACTGGGAAAGGGTCAGAAGGTTACGCACCAGCCAGGTCATCCGGCCCACCTGCTGGTCTATCCGTCCGGCAAACTCTATCCGCTTTTTCTCCGGCAGCCCCGGCTCCCGAAGTATATCAGCCATAAGCGTCATCGAAGTCAGCGGCGTTTTTATCTGATGTGAAATATCCGAAAGCATTTTTGAAAGATATTCCTTTTCCTTTATGGCCTGACCGGACTTTTCATTAAGAAGCACGACCAGCTTATATATCTCACTCTGCAAAATACCAATCGAACCTTCGTTATAGCTTCCCCATTCCGGCAGCTCCGGCTCATCCTGAATGTGCATCAGATACATAATCAATTCTTCCAATTGTTTTTCCCGTTTTCTCTGATGATACAGCATCACAGCCAGAATCAGGAAAAAGGCCCCGGCCAGCAGGGCCATAAAAATCAATTCCGTCACCCTCCAATCCTCCTATTTATCCATCCGGTATCCAATCCCCCGCACCGTTTTAATTACCGGCGCCTCCGGGTTGTCTCCCAGTTTTTTTCGGAGCCGTTTAATATAAACGCTGAGCGTGTTATCATTCACATAATCACCAACCACATCCCAGATATTATTTAAAATCTGCTGACGGGTCAACGTCTGTCCCCGGTGATTCAGAAAGATAAGCAGCAGCTTATACTCCATCGCCGTAAGAATAATCTCCTCGTTGCCGCAATATACCTTCCCGGTCTGCAAATTCACTTGCTTTGTCCCCACAGAAATAATACTCGATTCCGTCCGGCTATTCTGCGCGGTACGTCGTAAAATAGCTTTCATCCGCGCCATCAACTCACGAATACGAAAGGGTTTTGTAATATAGTCGTCCGCCCCCTGTTCCAGAGCCATCACCGTATGCACTTCATCTTCACAGGCTGTGAGAAACAGAATCGGCACCTGGCTAACTTTTCGTATTTCCCGGCAAACAACATATCCGTCCCCATCCGGCAGCATCACATCCAGAAGACAAAAATCCCACATATTTCCTGACCGGATGAGCGACAGCGCTTCTTTTTGAGAGGCCGCCGTCACCACCTCATAACCTTCCTGCCTCAAAGAATACTGCAGCCCCTCTGAAATTATCGCATCGTCTTCAACAAGTAAAACCTTCATAAATTTTATCCTCTTTCCTCCCGGATATCCTCCGCCACATGCCCTTTTCCCATCCGTGCAAAACAGCTTTGCGTCAATGCCACAATAATCAGGGCGGCCATGGCCGCAGCCGCCAGGTAAATGGTCCACGAAAATGTAATTTTAATATAACCAAAAGTGATTATTAAAAATTTCCGGATAAATATACACATCGGAGCAGAAATTACAGCCGCCCACAAAATACTCCAAAAAACAAAGGAGCGACATTCATAACCAAGCATCCTCCGTATTTGCCCCGACGTGGCTCCCACAGACTTCATGACGGCAAACTCCTGCCGCTTTCCGAGAATCCACCCCCGAATGGAATTGTACATGCTTAATAAACAGAGTATCGAAGCCAGAAATACAAAGCTGTAGAGCAAAATCCGTACTATGGTATTCAATGAATCCGCAAGAGTTTTTGCGTATCCGGCTTCAATAAAGAAATATTTTCCATTTTCAACGGCCGGCATATTTCGTATCTTTTCAATAATTCCCGTATCTTTCCCATTTGTCTTTATAAAGAGATGCTTCTGCATTGCATGATAATTATCCGCATTTTCGTCCGTATCCAAAAGAATTTCATTCATGGCCTCCCCCGTATCCAACGGAACAATAACCCACATTTGTTCCGAGTGAAAGGACATCAAATTTTTTAACTGCTCATTCGAGGCATAGCCCACGATGGTCAGCGGGAAATCCACCTGTTGTTCCATATCCGGACAATAAAGACTCATCGGCAGGACTTCACCTTTTTCCAAATCTGTCATCCGTTCAATCTGATAAAACTGATATTTTTCTGCCTTAAGACCGTCGACTCCCCAATTCTGCGTGGAAATTTCGCCATCCTGGACAACAATAGCCGGCCGTTGTGCCGATGCCGCCATCGTCTCGTCCACATCCGCTTTCTGTATCATCTGTTCAAATGTCGCTTCATCGACGGCAAGTATATTCAGCACCCGGCTTCCCCCAGAAAAATGCGCATTAAATTCTTCGTCTGTTAATTCTCTATGATAATACAGATTAAATACTTTGTGAAGAGCTTCCCAGTATTCCCGGCTAAATACTTCATTCGGAACTGTGCCGACAAATAGTACTTCGCCCCATTCACACAGCGCATCCACACCCTCATCCGCTTCAAGCAGGGATTTCGCTTCCTCATAATCCGAAAAATCACCATTGACCGTTCCAAAAACATAATTCCAGCCCTGCATTTCATAATTCATATGCGCATCATCCGTCATACGATAAGACACAATCCGCGTTATATTCTGAACGCCAAAGGCAGTAACAATAAAAATAACCATAAAAACAACCGCAGAGCGGATAATCCCACGCGTCTTTTTGTACTGAACCCTCAGAAAATTCCGGGCCAACATTCCTTCGGCGCCGCACCGACGAATCAAACGGACATTCATCGGATGTGTTTTTTCCCGCTGCTTTTTATTTCCCCGGATACACTCAATGGGGCCGATTTTACTGATTTTTCGCGCCGGTAAATAAGCCGAAATAAGCACCGTACATATACTGACAACCACCGTACAAAGAACACTCTCCATGGAAATATTTAAAGATACGGGCACGGTAATTCCACTCGCATAAATGCCGAACATATTTTCAGCAAAAGGCTTGAGTAACATCATACCGCCCGACACCACAAAAAGCCCCAGAATAAATCCTGTGGGCAGCGCCATCAAAAGCAGGTAAAATGCTTCGTAATAAACGCTGCTCCGTTTCTGCCTTCCCGTAGCTCCAACCGAACAAAGCATGCCCAGATACCGACTTCTTTCTTCAAATGACATATTGAATAAGTTATAAATAAGAATCACCGAAGCCACTATAATAATCGCCAGAAAGAAAACGGTCATCACCTTCACAATGATATTTATTGTGGAATCTGAAGAATTTCCCGAAAAACTCAATACATAATTATTGAAAACGACTTCTTTTTCTTCTGTAAATTTTCTTAACATCCAGACCGGAGCGGCTGTTGAATCCTCCAGGTCCAGCATTAAAGAAACATTAAAATGACCGCCATTTGCCGACGCAATTTCCGGGCTAATCCAGGTCAGCGCCTCATATCCTGCGGCGTCGCCATTTTCATAGACGGGCGTTTTCATAAAACCCACAACTTTATAATTCTGTGTCTCGCCCGTATAATTTATATTTTCGCGAAAACTTTCATTCTCCCCAAAATAGGGAAAATCCTCCGACACCTCCACGGTTTTCCCATATTCAACGGTAATTCCCTGAAAAGGAAATATGGTTTCTGTTCCCTGAGCGATGCCCGTCATACTCCGTGTAAAATATTTCGCTGAAATTTCATCGCCAATTTGGATATCCGAACCATCCTCCCGCACACGCTCACTGAGTATAAGCTCATCCGGCGCCGAAGGAAAACGTCCGTCCGAAAGCTCAATATTCATCCAGTCAAAACATTTATCCGAATAAGCCCGCACATTAAGATAGGGTTTATCCGAATGGCCGGACCGTTCAAAGTCCGTTGTTCCCAGCCTTTTTGAAATCGCCGTATCCAATACATACTCCATTGAATTTAATTCTGAAAGTTCCTCTCCGGTAACATCATAAATGCTGGCATGCCATTTACCATCTTTAGCTTCCCCCATTCTCTCCAAATAGGAGACAGCCGTATCCTTTCCAACAAACACACAGGTCATTAAAAGCACCATAAAAACAATTCCCAAAAAAGCTGTCATCGTGCGTTTACGATTTTGTTTCATATATTGGTGCGTCACATAATATACAACGTGGTTTCTCATACAGCGCCACCTCCCAGCACACGAATCGTCTCGTCTCTGGTAATCTTTCCATCCTCAATGCAAAGCATCCGGTCGGCCTGCAAAGCAATACCTTCGTCGTGGGTGATGAGCAGCAACGTCTGTTTCTGACTTCGGTTGGATTCTCTTAAAAGCCGAATAATCTCCGCCCCCGTACTCCGGTCCAGATTTCCCGTCGGCTCATCGGCCAGAACAATCGTCGGATGATTAAATAACGCCCGCCCAATGGACACCCGCTGCTGCTGGCCTCCGGAAAGCTGACTTGGCAGATTATTCCGACGGTCCGTAAGCCCCATACGTTCAACAATATCATCCAGCCGCCGCTTATCTAATTTACGCCCGTCTAACAAATGGGGAAGAACAATATTTTCATCCACATTCAATACCGGCAAAAGATTATAAAACTGATATATAAGTCCAATCTGCCGCCGCCTGAAAATTGCCAGTTTATCTTCATTCAGCCCATGAATATCCGTACCGTTGATAAACACCTTCCCGGACGTCGGCCGGTCCACACCTCCCAGAATATGCAGAAGCGTTGATTTTCCACTGCCCGAAGGGCCTACAATGGAAACAAATTCTCCCTTTTCTACGGAAAAAGACACATTATCAAGCGCCCGTATGGCCGTATTTCCCGCTCCATATACCTTTGTCAAATTTTCACATCTGAGTATTTCCACGTCACATTCCTCCTTATTTTCTTTTAGTATAAATGAGCAACATGACACTCCGGTGAATCCCTTCGTGACAAAATTGTCACTGTTTCATTGACAGAAGCGCATTTTTCATGCCCTATTCCCTCTTTTTTCCGGCGTCTCGTCCCGCTGAAACTCCAGAATATCTCCCGGCTGACAATCTAAAACATCACATATGGCGTTCAGAGTTGAGAATCTTATGGCGCTGATTTTCCCCGTCTTCATTTTTGACAAATTCACATTCGCAACGCCGACCCGCTCCGACAACTCTTTCAGAGACATTTTCCGGTCGGCCATTACCCGGTCCAGTCGTAATATAATCGCCATCCCATCACTCCTCACAATGTTTCATCAGACTCAATCTGCAGTGACATACCATACTCAAAAATATAAGAAAGACAGATAATTATCCCGCCTGTAATCAGACGGTACCAGAATCCGCCGGACGTTCCGTTGGAACTGTTTAAATAACCGGACATTCCAAGCAGTGTCGGTGTCAGCGCCGACTTGACAATGGCCGAAGCTATTATCAGAACGCCAATGGCAAAAATAGACTTACAGCACTGATTGATAAAAGGGCTGTCGTCCTGATTTATCTTATTAAATATATTCTTTATATGCCATAAAATAGCCAGTGTCAACAAATTCACCGCAAAGCCGCCAAAATATCCCATTAAATATACGGCTTTCGGTGTCTCTATCGCCCGTTCATTTAACAAATTTCTCGCGAAATCAACCTCCAGTCCGCCTTTAAAAAATCCATATCCGGCCACACCATTTCCCGTATCTAAAAGATTAATCTGGAAATTTCCCCGGGATTGAAACGCCATCCATAAACCGACTCCAAGGAAAATCAGCAAATATATGGCATAGGCCCAAAAAATCAGCCGAAGCACAATACCTAAACTGTCGCACCGGGCTTTCAAAACACTTCTGGAAGAATTAAACATAATACAAACCACCTTTCACCTTTTTCTAAGCCCAATTATAGGTTTTACTTTTATGTTTGTCAACTATTTTTTAACGTTTATCGTTAATTTTGTTGCAGTCCGGGCTTTCAAAAGATTCTGAAAAAAGCTGGCATTACGCCAGCTTTCATATAAGTTCAAAATGCTTACACGCATTCCATATTCCATTTTCCATCATGGCGTCCGTCACATAATCCGCAGCCTCTTTTACCGCATCCGAACCATTTCCCATGGCCACGCCAATCCCCGCATCACGAAGCATCCCGATATCATTGGCGCTGTCTCCGAAAGCAAATGTATCCGTCATATCCATGCCCAATATTTCACATACCTTTGCAATGCCCGTTCCCTTATGAAATCCCTTCGGGACAAACTCCGCCACCGGAACATCATGTATCATAAAATCATAATAGGCTTCCAACTCGGAAAAACATTTCTCCCCGTCCGCATTGTCCGTCGCACAAGATAATTTCGATACCTCCCAACGTCCCCATTCTCCGGCAATCGTCAAAAGCCTGCCGCCCATTTCCGCTTTCAGCTTCCTTCCATAGTTATCCGTTTCAAACTCGGCGTCGTCCATATAGAGATACTCCCGTCCCTCCAGTATTGGACGTAATCCGTACTTTCGGACCGTATGCAGCGTATTCGCCACCAGCTCCACA
This sequence comes from uncultured Lachnospiraceae bacterium, assembly GCA_902489645.1. GTDB lineage: Bacteria > Bacillota > Clostridia > Lachnospirales > Lachnospiraceae > Frisingicoccus. The sequence continues at coordinate 40,712 of CABUAW010000016.1, forward strand.
TCCAGTTTTTTATAAAAAACCGTCTGACCGCCATACTCAATCATCGTTCCGCATCCCGAAACCACACCGTCAAAACCAATGTCGAATAGCTTCGGCGCCTGTATGAACGCCCGGCTTCTTCCGCTGCATAAAAAAGCCAAATGACCATTTTCACGCAGTCTGCGAATCGCTTTTATTGTACTTTCGGGAATCTCGTTATTCAGATTCCATATCGTTCCATCAATATCAAAAAATACGGCTTTCCTCTCAGACATTCCTGCCGCCTCCTGTTCAATTTTCTTCCTATTCGTTTTTCCCTGTTCAATCTTCTTCCTGCTCACCTTCATTGGCCTCTTCCATTGTCACCGGCGTACCCTGTAAATCCTTCTCAAAAGAAACCTGCATCACAGCCTGCGGCCAGTTCAGAGAAATCTTCGCATGCCGTTCCTTTTTCACGGCTTCCTCTTCCATAATTTGAAGCAGCTCCATTAAGACCTCCCGGGTCAAATAACCGCCCCGCCAGTGAAAAGTCAACATTTTTCCTTTCTTCACAGCCTGGGCTGAACGCTTCCTCACGTCCTCCATTTTCGTAAAGGAGGCTTTCTTCTCCTTATAATAAAAATGGTCGCCATCCTCACAGGCCGGCAGCTTCCATATCGCAGGCTCATGGTCCCGGAAAATCTGCTTATCCCCAAGATTAAAATAATCATAACGCACACGCTCTCCGCCGCCAAGCGTATTATCAAAGGTAGCGTCCAGATGATAATACCGGCCGCCAATCCGCACCACATTCCACGTGTGACGATACTTAATCCCTTTCTCGGGATTCGCTTCCGATAAAGCAATCACACACCATATTCCCAATGCGTCACAGAGAATCTTTACTGACTTCGCAATTCCTTCACAGACGCCGACGCCCTGCCCAAGCGGCCCGATAATCTCATGGGAATAGGGTTTCTTTAACTTATCATAACGGACATTCCGGCAAATAAAATCGTGTATGTACTGCTCTTTCTCCGTCTCGTTAAGCTTCATCGCCGGACGGGCCAGCTTCTCAACCCTGGACTTCATCGCCTTCTGATGGTCCCGGATTTTATTCTTATCAAACAAATATTCCGGTATAATCTCTACATTTCCCGAGTCGGAATAATGCCTGTATCTGAACTTCACCGAATAAAAAATTTCCGGACAGTCCAGGCGAAGCATAAAATAAATATTCGATAACTCCCGGCCGCTCAGCAACGGTACCTGAAACCCCGGAGCCATCGTCAAAAGTCCCGTCTTCATTCCATGATAGACCGCCTGCTGAACTTTATTCAATTGGTTGTAATAATAAGCCTCCGCTGCCATCTGTGTTTCCCCTTTTTATTGTATATCTGCTTACTGTTTAACAAAGACATTTCGCCCTATTTCCTCTTCTCTCTTTTTCCCTCATCCCACACTATAAAAAACATTAGTATTGTCATAAAGAAAAATACGAATTTTATAAGATACCTGGGAGTGTAAAACCATTTCGCACAGAAAGCAACCAAAGGTTTCCATATCCCTATTTTATCAAGTATTTCCAAAAAAACTCTCAAAATTAAAGAAACTGCAAGGAGAAGTATCAGCCGGTTTGTAATAAAATTTTGGAACCACTTCTGAAAAAGCATAATCATTTGAACACTAATCGCAGAAGACAATATGGCCGTAAAGGAATCCTGCATCACAAAATACAAAGAAAAGTTGAGTGCAAGGCCTAAAATAACAAGCCCTAAAGTTTCCATGGCTTCAATATCCAGCAATGCGCCTACAGAAAAATGGTACGCTAATTTTTTCACCGGAACATCAATCAGTGCAGAAACAAATACCGTCATTATAAAAAAGAAAAGTCCATTTACAGTAAAAAAACTCTCTTCTTTCGCATGAAACAAAAATAACCTGATTAAATAGATACCAATCGCAATAAAAATCGCACTTGAAAACATATATGTAAATAACGCATATTCATCCCCATTCACACGCGCATTAAATTCTGTCAAATCATATATGGGAATGTCAACAAAAAATTCAAGTGGATTTTTCGTTCCCGTCAGCAGAAACAATGCAATAAAGGCGATAACCGATATAACAATGCACTGAACTCTGTACCTTTTATCCGAAATTGACTTTTTCTCCATGTGCAATGACAATTGCCGAAATCCATGAACGACAGGCCACATGATTGATTCTGGATAGGGATTATTCCAAAAATATTTCAATGGATTCACACTGTCCCCTCCTTTTTAAGCCCTCTAAATATGCATGTTTTATCTGTTTCCAAAGGAATATTATCGGCAAATCATCACGGCAATGGTATCCGATAATCAACCTCGGCCAACAAATGACTCATCCCAATCACCTGCTCTATGTACGTCATACTTTCAAAGAAATCCTTATTTTCTCAAAAATTCCGTATAATTCGTCTTAACCCGCTTTCTGAATCTCTTAGGCCATTGGTCCGTAATTATTTGAAAAGGCAGCACCGCCGTACCGACCGCCTATGATGTTATTATAGCATAACTGGATACTGCTGGCTATGATAATAAAACTATGCGATAGTGTAAACATATTGTCAGTTGGAAAATATTAGAGAGACTCTAAGATATGAT
>CABUAW010000017.1 GCA_902489645.1 uncultured Lachnospiraceae bacterium
AATCAAACGGCTATGCGCCCCTTCCAGGACAACCGGTTCCGATTCCGCCGCAGCAGCTTCGGACACTGGTTCAACTGCCTCTTTCATGGCCGCCGACTCTATGGTTTCTGTTTCCACCGCCGGAAGTTCTACAGTTTCGGCTTCCGCCATAGCTTCTTCGATAACTTCCGTATCCAACTGTATCGTATCCCCTGCGGCCTCGTTCACCTTGACGGCTTCCGTCGCCGCCATTACCGCTCCCAGCGTCTGCTTTTCTTTTTCAGAAACCCGGGCGTAAACTTTGGACATATCCTCTTTATCCTCATCATCCCATCCGCTCGCCGCCGTCTGACGGTCAGAAATTATTTTTACCGCCGCAATGACGCCGATAATCACGGCCGCCGCCGCTATCCCAATCAAAATCCAACGAATCGGGAAACCGGAGGATTCACTGTTTTGAATGAGAGGCGTTTTCAAGGCTTCGCTTTCCTCATTTTCTGTTTCCGTCTCAGTCTTACTTCGGCTTTCACGTTTTTCTGTCTCTGCAGCTGCTTTGGTTTCTCTCTCCGATTCTTTTGAATTACCGCTATTATTATTTGTTCCGGTAATCGGCGCTGCCGGAACTCCGTAATACACCGTTCCGCCGCCATTATTGGCAATTCCGTAGGTATTCGTTCCGCCGCTGCTATTGCCGCCCGTCTCATTAGTATCCGCCGGACGCTGTGAATAGCCCACGGTCAACACCGCCTGAGTATAGTTTCCGGCCCTATCCCGGACAAGTACCGTATAATTTCCCGGTTCCGTTACTCTATGCGTGGATGCATCTGTCCAACTGACGCCGCCATCCCAGGAATAGGGCTGGTCAGCCAGACCTGAATGGATATCTGAAGCGCTGGCCGATAACAAAAGGCTTCCGCTTTCTCCTTCATAGAGAGCGCCGCCGTCGGCAATATTCACCCGCACTGTCGGTTCGGATTTATCAATATTATCTACCGTAATGGTCTGTTTTGTCTCGTTTCCCAAAGCGTCACGGACAACAAAGTCCATTGTCGTATTTTCTTCGACCGTAATAAAATTATCTGTAGTCCAGGTCTTTCCTCCGTCAAAGGAGTATGCACCCTCCGGATGCAGACCTGAGCCTTTGGCTCTTTCATCCGAAAGATTCTCGATGTTTTCTGAAGCTGCTTCCCCGAAAAGCTCTCCGGTATTACTTCCGGACGTTTCTTCGACCGTTTCGTTGCTGCCCGTTTCAACCTCTTCTTGATAATCTTCACATTCGACGCTTATCGTTACCGGGGCGCTTGTCCACTCGGATACATCCCGGTTCACCTGAATAATTTCAGGTCCCGTCGTATCGATGTTTTGAACATCCACCTGAATGTCTCCGGCTGTCAGTCCGCTGCTCTCCGGCAACTGCAATCTGACCGTATAAACACCGTTTTCCCGAACCGTATATGTCTGTCCCGTCGAAGCGGCGCTCTTTTGTTCCTCCCGCCATGTAAAGGAAACTTCCGGAAGGGTTTTTCCGCTGTCCGGGACCGCCGACGCTGTCAAAATGACCTCTTTAGCCCATTCCTCCGTATTTTTCTCACACCCAAACTCACCGACCTGCTGCTCTTTTGTATCTTTAATCGGCTGACTGTATCCGGCCTTCTCGGCGCCGTAAACCGCCGTCGGTACGGCCAGGGCCATAAGCAAACCAGCTGTCACAATTTTCTTAACCGCTGCCATTTTTAATTGTGCCTCCTGATAGTCTATATTTCTTCACATTTATATATAATACCACCAGGGGTAGGGGGTAGGTCAAGAGAAAATGTCATTTTTTGTAACATTTTTTTAATTTTTGTGAAATATAGTTAATTATTGCTTAAAATTCTTTTTTCAGGCTGCGGGTAAAAAGGGATTCCAGCGCACCGGATGGCTCGCGTCCTTCATAGAGGACCTCGTAAACCGTATGGCAAATCGGAAGCTCCACATTGTATTCCTTCTCCAGCTTCATCAGGGCTTTTACCGTAAAATATCCCTCTGCCAAATCATCGCTGTGCTTTCCCTGGACAAATAGTTCTCCAAAACGCCGATTATGACTGAATTCAGAAAATACCGTCGCCTCATAATCCCCAAGATGGCATAAACCATAAGCCGACAATTCATTGCCGCCCATCGCCTTAATTAACCGGGCCACCTCCCGCGTTCCCCGGGACATCAGAGCGCCCTTTAATGTTGACAAATGAAAACCGTCCAACATCCCGGCCGCAATGCCGATGACATTCTTCGCAGCGCCTCCGATTTCGTTGCCGATTAAATCCTGTCCATAGTAAAAACGAATCAGCGGGCTGGAAAAAGACTCTACAAGTTCCGCCTTGACGGCTGCGTCCCGGCTGTCAATGACCATACAATTGGGTATCCCCTTTGTAAACTCCTGAACATGCCCCGGCCCCAGCCAGACCGCCACCGAATTTGAGCTGTCCAGATTTTCTTCGGCAACCTGCGACAACCGGCGTCCCGTTTCAATCTCAATGCCCTTCATGCAAAGGACGATTTTTTTATCCCGCAAATTTAAGGCTTTAAGCTCCTCCATCAGTTTTTGAAGTCCCTGCGAATTAATGGATATGATAATTGCTTCGGACGCTGCGGCCTTGGACAAATCCGTTGTCAATCCCACAGACTCGGGCAACGTCAGTAAATTATTTTTTCGTTCCTTCAAAAAGCGCTGCATATGCACGGATGTATTTCTTCCGTATAAAAAAACCTGATGTCCGATAGAATCCAGATACCAGGTAATAAACGAGCCCCACCGCCCGCATCCAATCACTGTAATCTTCATCTCTTCGTCTCCTCCATACAATGATATATATATGAATAATAAAACTGAGCGTGATGCTATACACCACGCTCTTTATTTTACATGTTTTCCAATAATTTGTCCACACTGACAAGCTTAACACAGAGAATAAATAAATCAGCGGCCAAACTCAGTTCATCCAATGACGGATAGGTCGGCGCAATACGAATATTGCTGTCCTTCGGGTCCTTTCCGTATGGGAAAGTTGCTCCGGCTCCCGTCATCACAACGCCGGCTTCTTTCGCTTTGGCAACAATGGCTTTGGCACAGCCCTCCATGGAATCAAAACTTATAAAGTATCCGCCAATCGGACGCAGCCACTCACCGATTCCAAGTCCCGTAAGCTCTTTGTCCAATTTTTCCAGAACAAGTTCAAACTTCGGACGGATAATCGCCGCATGCTTCATCATATGGGCATGCATTCCGTCAATATCTTTAAAGAAACGCACGTGACGCAACTGATTTAATTTATCATGACCGATGGTCTGAATGGTCAACTGCTTTTTAATATCTTCCAGATTCGCCTGGGATGCGCCAAGGGCGGCTACGCCTGAACCCGGGAAGCTGACTTTTGATGTGGATACAAATTTGTAAGCCAAATCCGGATTTCCGGCCTTTCGACATTCCTCCAGAATTTCAAGAATCGTATCCTGTCTGTCCGGATATAAATGGTGAATACAGTACGCATTATCCCAATATAAACGAAAATCCCTGGCAGCCGGTTTCAGATGGGCAAACCGCCGAATTGTTTCATCCGAATAACTGATTCCCTGTGGATTGGAATATTTCGGCACACACCAGATTCCTTTGATCGCCTCATCTTTGCTCACAAGGTCTTCCACCATATCCATATCTGTCATAGCCCGGTACCGGACAGAGGAATTTCACCTTGTCAAGCTTACACCATGGCGTATTTCCCATAACACCGTGAGTCATGGAACGAGCTACTGTATCATACATGACATTTAAACTGGAATTTCCATAAACAATGATGTCTTCCGCGCGACATTCCATCATGGATGCCATCAATTCCTTTGCTTCCGGCAGGCCGTCCAGATTCCCGTAATTTCGGCAATCCAAGCCATCGGCTGCGGTTAAATCTGCCCTGCTGTGGAACACGTCCATCATTCCCATGGATAAATCCATCTGTTCTGCAGACGGCTTACCTCTGGACATATCCAGTTTCAATCCCCTGGACTTAAATTCATCATAAGCCTTCTCCAAATCGGATTTCAATGCTAAAAGTTCTTCCTTACTCATCTGACTGTAAGCTTTCATGTGTCATTTTCCTCCCTGTCACTTTATCAATGATAAATTATACACCAAAGTGAATTCTGTGACAATAATTCTCTTTCACTTTATTAAATTACAGCATTTTACCGAATTTTCCGTATGAGAAAGACATATGTCCGTCATTTTTACAATATGTTCTTAAACCGTTCCATAGCTTCTTTCAAAACGCTTCTTGGGCAGGCAATATTGATTCTCTGGAAGCCTTCGCCTTCCTCGCCAAACATGCTGCCTCCGTCCAGCCAGAGCTTCGCATCCTTTAATACCCTGTTGTTTAAATCGTCGTCCGAATATCCAAGCGCTCTGCAATCCAGCCAAATCAGATAGGTGCCTTCCGGTTCTACCAGACGAATTCCCGGTAATTCCTTCGAAACAAAATTCCGAACATAGTCAAGATTTGCTTCCAGATAGCGCTTCAATGCATTCAACCATGGACGGCCGTTATTATAAGCGGCCTGAGCCGCATAAATTCCCATCATGTTCGGACTCATATATCCTGTCCGGTTTAACGCATCGATAAACCGTTTTCTCAGCGCCGGATTTGGAATAAATATGTTCGATATCTGAAGTCCGGCCAGATTAAAGGTTTTACTCGGAGCCGTACATATAATCGAATGGCTGGCAAAATTATCTCCCAGGGATGCATAAATCGTATGTCCATGTCCGCTGTATGTAAAATCGCAATGAATTTCATCAGAAACGACCACCACGCCATAGGTCTGGCAAATTTCACCCATGCGCGTCAATTCTTCCCGGCTCCACACTCTTCCTACAGGATTATGGGGACTGCACAAGATAAATAATCTGACATTATTTTCCCGAATTTTATCTTCAAAGTCATCAAAATCAATGACATATTTTCCATCTTTATAACATAACGAATTTCTCACTGCCCGACGCCCGTTACGTTCAATTGACCGGGCAAAAGGATAGTAAACCGGCGTTTGAATTAAGACTGCGTCCCCCGGTTCTGTCAATCCCCGAATAGCCGTGGAAATGCCAAACACCACACCGGGTACCTTAACCATCCATTTTTTCTCGGGCCGCCATGAAAACCCCTTTTCAAACCAATCCGCTACCGCTTCATAATAATCTTCTTTTGTATCCGTATAGCCATAAATGCCATGTCCGGCCGCACGTACTAAAGCCTCCCGCACTTCCTTCGGCGATTCAAAATCCATATCGGCTACCCAGAGAGACATCACATCCTCCGGCTTATGGAATTCATTCGTAAAATCATATTTCAGGCAATTTGTATTTTTTCTGTCCACAACTTTATCAAAGTCAAAATTCATATTCGAATCCTCCCAAAGCTACAAAAGCGAAAAAGGGGATATCCCCAATCTTTACGACCTTGGATATCCCCCGCTGCTCAGTTTTTAATTACTGAATTGCATGTACCGGGCAAACTTCTTTACAATGACCACAGTTTGTACACTTATCGTAGTCAATTGTTGCGTTAAAGTTTGTAACCTTGATAGCGCCAGCTTCACATTCTTTCTGACACTTCATACAACCGATACAACCAACTTTACATGTCTTTCTTGTCTCAGCACCTTTATCTTTATTCAGGCAGCGAACATGCTGATTGAATTTCAAAGGTTCGATAATGATAATATGCTTTGGACAAGCTTTTGCACAAATACCACAACCTACACAGAGGTCTGGGTTAACAGTAGCAAGACCATTACAGATTGTGATTGCATTTTCCGGACAAGCCGCTGCACAGTCGCCATGACCAAGACAACCGTACTGACATGCACTGTCACCACTCCACATAAGGCTGACAGCCTGACATGTATCAATGCCATGGTAATCAAGCTTCTGATTAACGACATCACATGTACCTGCACACTGGATAATTGCAACTTTTTTCTCCATAGTTCCAGCGGAAACGCCTAAGATTTCTGCACATTCAGCCGCAACATCCGGACCACCCGGAGAACAAAGACCAACTTCAGCAGTACCTGCTGCCAAAGCTGCTGCATAACCGGAACAACCGGCAAAACCACAGGCACCACAGTTAGCGCCTGGCAATACACCTACAAGAGCCTCTTCTGTTTCATTTACCGGTACGGCAAATACGATAGAAGCTACGGAAAGAATCAGACCTGCAATAAGGCCGATTACTACAACAACAATTATTCCCATGAGTAAATCCTCCTTAATTGAACAAGCCGTCTACTAATCCCTGGAATCCAAGGAAGGAACAAGCAACAATAGATGCAGCTACTAATACAATTGGAAGTCCCTGAAGGAATTTCGGAACATCACTGGTTTCCATACGTCCACGAACACCGGCAAAGATAGCCATAGCGAGCATGAAACCAAAACCAGCACCAACAGTATTTACGATAGATTCAACGAAGTTATAACCTTCGTCGATATTTAATACGGTAACACCAAGTACGGCACAGTTTGTTGTAATCAGAGGAAGGTAAATACCAAGCGCTGAATACAAAGACGGAACGTATTTCTTTAAGAAAATTTCTACAAACTGTACTAATGCAGCGATAATCAAAATAAACACGATTGTCTGCAAATATCCTAAGCCGTTAGGGTCAAGGATATATGTCTGAATTGGCCATGTAACCAACGTAGCCAGAGTCATAACGAAGATAACGGCCACACTCATACCAACGGCTGTATCCAGTTTCTTGGATACACCGAGGAATGGACAAATACCTAAGAATTTGGACAATACGAAGTTGTTCGTAAGAATAGCTGCCAAAAAGATTGAAACTAAACCTGTAACTGACATTATTCACATCCTCCTTTCTCAGCCTGTCCGCAGCTTGATGCTGCCGGACAACCAGCACAACCAAGTTTTGCCGGCTCTTTGCCCTTCTTCTCTGCAATCTTGTTGGCACAAGCCATTAACATACCGAATACAAAGAAACCGCCCGGAGCAAGGATTAAAATCAACATTGGGTCGATAGAGGTTGGGATAATCTGCATGCCGAACCATGTTCCGGCACCGATAATCTCACGGATACTACCCATGATTGTCAGAGCAATAGTGAAGCCAAGACCCATACCTACACCATCAAGGATGGATGGAAGCACTGGGTTTTTACCTGCAAAGCTTTCTGCTCTACCAAGGATGATACAGTTAACTACAATCAGCGGAAGGAAAATACCTAACGCGCTATCCAATGCAGGAACAAAGGCTTTTACAAGCATCTGCAAAATGGATACGAATGCAGCGATAATCGTAATGTAAACCGGAATATGAATCTTATCCGGAATAATGTTTCTCAATAAAGAAATAAGAGCGTTGGAGCAAATCAATACAGCCGTTGCCGCAAGTCCCATACCTACACCGTTGAATGCCATTGTCGTAACGGCCAGCGTAGGACAGGTACCGATTACCAGACGTAATACAGGGTTTTCTTTAATAAATCCGGCTGTAAAAACCTCCCATAAGCTTTTCTGTTTTTTAGCCATTAGTTTGCACCTCCTGTAATCTGCTGATAAGCTTCAATTGCATAGTTTACAGAGTTTGTAACGGCCGTGGAAGTGATTGTTGCGCCGGAAATTGCATCAATCTCATTGCTTGCAACTTTACCGGTCTTTGTAACCGCAAAAGCGCCTTCTTCCGGAATAGCCATTACATACTGGGCTGTAAAGGATGGGTCTGACTGGGATTTCATACCAAGACCTGGTGTTTCACTACAATCTACAACTTTAACACCTGTAATTTCGCCGTCAGCAGAAATACCCGTCATAACACCAACTGCGCCGCCATAGCCCTTATAGGATGTACTGAAAACATAACCTGCGCCGTTGGCAGCGGCATAATATTCAATATCTCCTGCAGAAATAGAAATTGTCTCCGTAGAGAAGCTGTCTGCTTCAGGAAGTACTTCCATTTTTGCTTCATCAGCCGTCTGCTGATTTAAAACTGCAATTTTATCTGCTGTCAGGCTGTTTGTACCTACAACAGCAGCCGTAAATACAAGACAAACGCCGACTAACACAGCGGTAGGCCCAATAATATCTTTCGGATTCATGTTCATTATTTGGAAGCCTCCTTTCCAGCGCCGAATGTCTTCGGTGTCGTAAGATTTTCAATATGTGGTGTCAGAATGTTCATCAGCAGAATTGAATAGGAAACACCTTCTGGAAGGGAACCAAACTGACGAATCATCACTGTAATGATACCGCAACCGATAGCATAAATAACTTTACCTTTATTTGTAATAGGACTTGTAACATAGTCTGTAGCCATGAAGATTGCACCGAGGAAAAGACCGCCGGAGAGAATCTGCATTACAGGGTCCTGTCCTAAAACTGCGGATAAAACAAATACAGTGGCAATGTAGCACACCGGAATTGTCGGGCTGATAACCTTTCTGGCTACCAGATAAATACCGCCGATTAATAAAGCAAGAATACATGTTTCACCAAGACAGCCTGCTCTCTCGCCGAGGAACATCTGCATATATGTAGGAAGACTTTCCGTATTACCGGCTGTAATCATAGCCAATGGTGTTGCTGTAGCCGTAGCATCTACTGCGCCTCTCCATGCAAATGGTGCAACCCATGTTGTCATACGAAGTGCAAAAGATGTCAACAGGATAACACGCGCTGTGATGGCCGGGTTTGCGAAGTTATGACCAAGACCGCCGAACATCTGCTTAACAACAACAATAGCAACAACACCGCCGATGGCAGCAATCCAAAATGGAAGCGTAGCCGGGAAGTTGAAGGCCAGGAGCATACCTGTAACAACAGCACTCAGGTCACCGATTGTCTGTTCACGTTTCATAACCTTACGCGCAATGTATTCGGAAATCACACAGGCAGCTACTGTAACAACTACAAGCGCCAGCGCACGTGGTCCGAAATAGTAAACTGATGCAATTAAAGCAGGAACCATTGCGATAATAACATCAAGCATGATATTTTTAGTCTTCACCGGACTGGAAATGTGCGGCGATGAAGAAACGATTAATTTACCATCCATTGTTTATTACACCTACTTTCTAATTGCTTGCATTTCTGACCAGGCCCTTGCCTAATCGGATAGACTGTACAAGTTTACGGTTTGCTGGACATACGAAGCTGCAGCATCCACATTCCATACAGTTCATAATGTTGAGTTTCTGTAATTCATCTGTATTTCCGATATGGGTATATGCTTCCAGTTTTGTAGGCATAAGATTCATCGGACAGGCATTGACGCAGCGTCCGCAGCGGATACATGCAGACGGCTCTGCAAGCTCTGCATCCTGTTTATCGAAAATCAGAATACCATTGTTCTGTTTCAAAATCGGGAAGTCATCCGACAGCATAGCCATACCCATCATAGGGCCGCCTGTGATAATCTTAAATGGAGTTCCCTTATATCCTCCACAGAATTCAATAACATCTTTAATGGACGTACCAATCGGAACACGTACGTTCTTAGGTTCGTTGACAGCGGAACCGTCAACCGTCACACGTTTTGTTGTCAATGGCATACCGGTTGCAACATAATTTGCAAGAACTGCAATAGATGTTACGTTCATAACGACGCATCCGACATCGGATGGCAGTTTTCCCGGAGGTACCTGACGTCCGGTACACTGGTCAATCAAAACTTTTTCAGCACCCTGTGGGTAACGGGATGGCAAAGTTTCTACTTTGAAAGTAATACCGTCAACTTTCACCTGGGCCAGAAGCTCTGTCATGAGCTTAATTGCTTCCGGTTTGTTGTCCTCAATACCGATAACAGCATTTTTAACATCGAGCAATTTTGCAACCATCTTCATACCTTCAACAATGTTCTCGGAATCCTCAAGGATTTCACGAACATCCGGCGTAAGATATGGTTCACACTCGGCCGCATTGACTAAGAGATAATCAATGGCGGCTTTAACCTCCGGTTTCGGGCTAATCTTGATATGCGTAGGGAAACCGGCGCCACCAAGACCTACAAGTCGCTGTTGATTACCGGCGGTTTAATGGCCGGGTCAACCGTCTGCTGTCCATCGCTTTCGATGATAACCGTCTGAGCTTTTGAACCATTCTGCATTAAAATTGAATCGATTTTTTTAACCTTTCCTGACACACTGGAATGAATTGGTGCGGAGAAAGGCGCAGTGCTGTCACCAACAATGGTACCGACAAACACTTCGTCGCCAACTTTAACCGTAGGCGTACAAGGGGCACCGATATGCTGCTGCATAACCAGGGTGACCTGTGCAGGAACTGGCATGTCCACAGTCGCACAATCTTTTGTGTTCTTTCTGTGAGGCACGGCTGCTCCAGGGCTTTTTACAATTCCTAACTTACAAAGAAGTCCATTTGAATTTTTAGCCATTTGAATCCTCCTCTTTAAATTTAAACTTCAGGGCATATCCCCCTACGTTTAATGATTTAATATATAATATACTAAATAGTCTCGAATCTCCATCTATTCTGACTATTTAGGTATATCCATCTTTCAGCCCTCATAGGGTATCAGCTTATATCCTTCTTCTTCACCTTCAAAAGATAACAAATCCAGAATACTCTTATTATTATAATATACATTTCGCTGATTATCAACAAATATTGCCAAGACACCATATTTATCCATCAAATCCATGCCTTCATCCAGGCCGAGGATGAAACCGGCCGTAGACAGGGCATCACATAAAACGCTGTCCGTATGAATAACCGTCACGGACATCAAACCGCTGTCCGCCGGATATCCGGTCCGGGCATCCAGGATATGGTGATAACGTATACCGTCCTCTTCAAAATATTTTTCATAATCACCGGAGGTGGAAACCGACGTATCCGTCAGTGTCAGAACACCTATCCGGTCCTCCTGGGCGCCTCTCGGGTCTCTCAAAGCCACCCGGAATTCGCTGCCATCCGGCTTTGTCCCAAAGGTCAAAATAGAGCTTCCCGCGGAAATGATGCCGCCGGACATTCCGTCCGTATCCATGGCTTTTGCCGCCTGTGCAATGGCATATCCTTTGCCAATGGCTCCCAGCTCAAATAATAAATGTTCATTTTCCGTACTCAATGTTCCGTCCGACAAATCCACGGCCTGATAATCCACATACTTCAAGGCCTCCGCTATCTCCGATTCGGACGGATGGCGCTGATTCTCACCGCCGATATCCCATAAACCGGATACGGAAAGTACGGTCGGGTCAAAGGCTCCGCCGCTCTCGGCTGCGACCTCCAGGGCCGTGCGAAAAACCTCTTCCCACTCCCCTACATAAACTTCATGCTGCTGATTGAATACACTGACCAGAGAGCCCTCATTCCTCCAGGAAATCGCTGCGTCCACATCGTTCAGGCACTGACTTATCCGGTTTAAATTTTCTTTCAGCTGATTCTCATCTTTTCCATATAAAGTAGACGTTATGACTGTTCCCATGGAAAACACCGTATCCTGGGCTTCGGTCGTCTGTTCTGCTAAAACTTTATCACATGAAACAAAAACCATCATTCCAAGCATCAGGCATAATGTCAGAATAATCGTTTTTTTAAGCTTTCCAGAATGTATATCAATCACCCCTATATTGCACTCCATTCTGTTCTATTTTACACTGTTATCGTCAGTTTTTCAAGCAACAACCCCAGTTTTTTCTGAGAACCTTTTTTTGTATCCAAAAAAATACAACTGATTTTAATCCCCACGGTTTTTTCATTGACATTCTAAGGACTAGAGAGGTAGAATAGCCTTTAAGCACTTAATAATATACCAGGAGGAATAAAACTATGAAAAAATCTTCATCATTATTAAAACTGGCCCTCTGCACGGCCCTGGCGGCTTCCATGCTCGCCGGCTGCGCAAACAGTTCAACAACAGAGACAACCGACGCGGCCGCCGAATCTTCTGAAACGACCGCCGAATCCGCGGGTGAGACCTCTGCCAAAGCGGATGCCCCGGAAGGTTCCTATACCATCGGCATATCCCAGTTGGCTGAACACGGCTCTCTGGATAACTGCCGTGAAGGCTTTCTTGAAGGTCTGGCCGAGGAAGGCTTCGTCGAGGGTGAAAATCTGACCATCGACTATCAGAACGCCCAGGGCGATAGTTCCAATGCCAGCGTCATTGCACAAAATTTTGTTTCTAAAAAATATGATTTGGTATGCGCCATTGCTACGCCAAGCGCCATGGCCTGCTACAACGCTGCACAGGGTACGGATATCCCGACGATTTTTACCGCTGTTTCTGACCCGGTAGCCGCCGAATTGGTCGAATCCCTGGAAGCTCCGGGCTCCAATTGTACGGGAACAAGCGACGCCCTGCCTGTAGAAGACCAGTTAAAAATGATACGGGCCATGATGCCGGAAGCAAAAACCATCGGCATCCTTTACACAACGAGCGAGGTCAACTCCCTCAGCACACTGGAAACTTATAAAGAGCTGGCTCCAAACTATGATTTTGAAATCGTTGAATCCGGCGTTTCTTCTTCATCGGACATTCCGATTGCTCTGGATGCCCTTGTGACAAAAGTCGACTGCATTTCCAACATGACCGACAATAACGTTGTCAACAATCTGGACACTGTTCTTGCAAAAGCAACGGAAGCGGGAATTCCTGTATTTGGTTCCGAGGTTGAACAGGTTGTCAACGGCTGCGCCGCTTCGATGGGGCTTGACTACGTTGAACTCGGACGTCAGACAGGTAAAATGGCGGCCGCCGTATTAAAGGGCGAAGATGCTTCCACAATCCCTGTTGCAGTCATCAGCAGCGGTTCTCTCTATGTCAACAGTGAAGTGATGAGCCAGTTTAACCTGACCATTCCGGATGAATATAAAGACGCTTACACCGAAGCGGAATAAATAACACCAGGAGGAACGGACACGTGGACATTATTATTTCAATCATCCGCGGCATACTGGAGCAGGGACTGATTTACGGCATTATGGCTCTTGGAATTTATATCACCTACTGTATTCTGAATTTTCCGGATTTGTCAGTAGATGGTACCTTTCCCCTCGGAGCCGCCGTGACAGCGCTTCTTTTAAGTCTCGGTTTTAATCCGTGGCTTGCTCTAATCGTCGCTTTTGCCTGCGGCGCCGCCGCTGGTTTTGTCACCGGACTTTTCCATGTCAAGCTGCAGATTACCGACCTTTTGTCCGGTATTTTAACCAGCACGGGACTTTATTCGGTCAACCTGATGATTGTGGGCGGTACGGCTCTTCTCTCAATCACAAAGGCAAAAACCATTTTCAACAGCGGACTGGCCGCACTTTTTCCGGAATCCATTTCCAAATATGTCACTCTGGTTATTATCTTTATTTTGGCAATGATTCTGAAATATTTACTGGACTGGTATCTGAAAACCCGTTCAGGAATGCTTCTGCGGGCCACCGGAGACAATGAAGTCATGGTCACATCTCTGGCTAAAGACTCGGGCAAAGTAAAAATTGTCGGACTGATGATTGCCAACGGTTTAGTGGCCACCGCCGGTTCCGTCCTCTGTCAGCAGCAACGCTATTTTGAAATATCTATGGGAACAGGTATGCTCGTTATGGGAATCGCCTCTGTCATCATCGGTATGGCTCTTTTCGGCAAAATACCTTTTATCAAACCGACGCTGGTGGTTATCCTTGGCGCCATTATTTATAAAGCCTGCCTCTCCCTGGCCATCAATTTCGGAATCAATCCGAACAACCTGAAACTTTTAATGACCGTCATTTTCCTTATAGCCCTCGTTTCCAGACGGGCCATTGACGCGAAAGGAGGCTCTAAGTCATGATTGAATTACGTCATATCTATAAAACCTTTGAGCCCGGAACAGTCAATGAATCCGTTCTTTTTACGGACTTTAACCTCTCGATTCACGACGACGACTTTATCGCCGTTATCGGAAGCAATGGTTCCGGAAAAACGACAATGCTGAACCTCCTTTGCGGAAGTCTTCCGCCGGACAAAGGACAGATTATCAAAGACGGTCAGGACATCACGAAAATGAAAGAATACCGCCGGTCCGAATTTATTTCCCGGGTATATCAGGACCCTTCCAAAGGTTCCTGCCCGTCCTTCAGCATCCTTGAAAATATCGCCCTGGCCGATAACAAGGGAAAGCCCTTCAATCTGCGCCTTGGCATCAAAAAGGACCGTATAGATTATTACCGGACGTTACTGGAGACATTAAAACTCGGCCTGGAAAACCGTCTTGGCGACAAGGTCGGTTCTCTTTCCGGCGGACAGCGGCAGGCTCTGGCCATGCTGACCTCCACTCTGACGCCAACGTCACTGATGATTCTGGATGAACATACCGCGGCCCTTGACCCGAAAACGGCAGACAATATTATGGAGCTGACGGACCGCCTTGTCCATGAGAAAAAGCTGACAACTCTGATGGTCACTCACAACCTGAAGTTTGCCCTTCAATACGGCAACCGGCTGATTATGATGCATCAGGGGAAATCAATCATTGATGTGGCCGGAGAAGAAAAAAAGAATCTGCCTTTGTCGGAGATTCTCAGTAAATTTAATGAAATCAGCCTGGAATATGGAAATTCTCTGTAACCGGCCGTTCTAAAAAATAAGGGGATAGACGTCTTGACATCTATCCCCTATTTCTATACTATCGTATCTACTGAATCCTTTCTTTCATACCGCTGGTAATATACGAAGGTACTTCTTCCTTCGGAATCCCCAGTACATAAGAAAATTCATCACAAATCATCTTTTCCGCTTCCTGAAGCATCCGCTCGTCGGCCACATGCAGCTTTTTCCCCCGGGCCATCACGGTCTCCTGATGTTCCAACAGTGTCTTAATCAATTGAATCAGTTCAAACGTATCTGCCCGGCTGACAATATCCTTAAACCGTTCTTTGCGCGTCCGCTCATCATCAATCCATCCCTGTCGGCTCCCCGGAATTGAACGAATCTTTTCATCAATCTCTTCCTTTGTCAATACATACCGCATTTTTGACGTTAATTTTTCATTATTTACCGGAACAAACACTGTAGAATTTGACGCATAAATCGGCTTTAAAATATAATATTTCACCATCCGGCCACCGCAGTCCCTCTCATCGATATCCACCAATTTGCAGACACCATTCGTTCCATACAAAACCATATCATTTACCTGAAACACTCCGATTCACCTCTTTCTGTGAAAATGCCCTTGTAAATACTCACCAACCAAAAAAGCGTCTTGTTTGTACAACTGGACTTACGTTCCACCTTCTGTCAACAACACGCTGTATTATTATTATAACCCATTTTTCACAAAAATGACATAGGCATTTTATACAAAATTCACAATATTAAAATTTGTATACAATGAATTCTCCCGAAAAGCAACACATAATTCACAAAAAAGTGTATAATCTAACAATCATAAAATATACACGGAAAGGATTGTAAATCATCGATGAATAAAACATTTGAAAAATTGAATCCCTGGCTGACAAAAGCCTATGCCCTGGGCGCCGCCCTTATTTTATTTGAATGGGACAATGAAACCGAGGCGCCAAAAGCGGCCTCCGAGCTGACAGCCCAGGCGATAGAAACCCTCTCCAACGAATATTATCAAACAATTATCAACGACGACGTTAAAAAGCTTTTGAAAAAGCTCTGTGATGAGAAAAACCTGACCGACAGGGAACGCGCCATTTTAAAAGATTTAAAAAAACAATATGACTGTATGGAGCCTGTTCCTCCGGAAGAATATCAGGCCTACCAGGGTCTTATTGCCAGAGCGCCGTCCATCTGGGCCGAAGCCAAAGCGTCCGACGATTATGCCGTGTTTGCGCCGGTACTCAAAGAAATCATTGACTTTCAGAAAAAATTTATCAAGTACCGTATGAAAGCCGGTCAAAAGAAATCAAGCCCGTATGACCTGCTTCTGGAGGACTACGAAGAAGGGTTTACCACAAAGGAACTGGATATTTTCTTTGACACGCTAAAAAAAGAAATTGTCCCCCTGATTCAAAAGGTCAACGCAAAAAAAGAGAAAATCAACAAGGACTATAATTATCAGAACTATCCTGTCGAGCTTCAAAAAACATTCAACCGGAAACTGGCAGAACATGTCGGTTTTGATTTTAACCGGGGCGTTATCAAAGAAAGCGTACACCCATTTACAACCAATCTGCACAACAAAGACGTCCGAATCACCACCGCCTATCGAGAACACAATCTTGAAAGCGCCCTGTTTTCAACCATTCACGAAAGCGGCCATGCCCTGTATGAAATGCATATCGACGACGATTTGACGGCCACTCCCGCCGGCGGCGGCACCTCCATGGGGATGCACGAAGGTCAGTCCCGTCTATTCGAAAATAATTTTGGACGCAGCCGGGCCTTCTGGGTACCGCTTTTCCAGGATTTGAAAGATACCTTTCCGAAGCAGCTGGCTGACATTGATTTAAATACGTTCATTCTCGGCATTAATAAATCCTCCCCAAGTCTTATCCGCACCGAAGCGGATGAACTGACCTATGCCCTCCATATTCTTATTCGCTATGAAATTGAGAAGATGATTTTTGAAAAAGATGTGGATATTGATAAACTGCCGGACATCTGGAAGAAAAAATACGAAGAATACCTTGGCGTCACTCCTGAAAAGGACTCCGAAGGAATCCTGCAGGACATTCACTGGGCCTGCGGAAACTTTGGCTACTTCCCTTCCTATGCCCTCGGGACCGCCATCGCCGCCCAGATTTACGCCCACTTAAAACAGGTCATGCCTCTGGAGGATTACCTGAAAGCCGGAAACTTCTGGCCAATCAATGATTATTTAAAAGAACATATCCACCGTTTCGGCAAAACAAAAACAACCAATGAAATTTTGCAGGATATGATGGGCGAGGACTTTAACCCTCAGTATTATGTAGATTATCTAAAGGATAAATTCGGAAAATTGTATAAGAATTTATAGAGCGGGCGATAAAGCCGGACGCCAACAGCGTCCGGCTCTTTACTGTTTCGCCTTCCAGACGAATTGTCGGCGTATGCCCTGTTACCAGATAAGGGTCATGAAATTACCAATACAAGGTTCTATAAATTTCAAGCACGATTTCCCGTTTAAGCTCGGTATAGTTGTTTGCCATCAATCGTCCCTGTTTTTCCATAACGATATCCGTAAACACTTCCAATTCACTCTCTTTGACGCCGTAAGCCCGTAATGGCTGTTTCTGTAAAAGTTTATTCAAAAGGGTTTCCAGAGCATCATAGACCTCTTCCTCCGGACAATTCAAAATTCCCGCCAATAACCGATTCAATTCCTGAATCGCACCCACCGGCTGAAGCTTCTGGTATGTCTTATACACTTCCGTGAAAAGGGCATAATTGGCCTCGCCATGGGGTACATGATACATGCCGCCTAACGGAAAGCTCA
This sequence comes from uncultured Lachnospiraceae bacterium, assembly GCA_902489645.1. GTDB lineage: Bacteria > Bacillota > Clostridia > Lachnospirales > Lachnospiraceae > Frisingicoccus. The sequence continues at coordinate 17,407 of CABUAW010000017.1, forward strand.
TGGCGTGAACGGCCGCACATCCGGCGTTGCTGAATGCGATTCCGGCATAATTGCTGGCCAGAAGGAAATCCTTCATACGGTCCAGACGGGCTTCCTCACCCCTGGCCTCAATCTCCTTAAAGCCACTCAAAATCATACGAATCGCTTCGACAGAAAACATCCGCGAAAACGGGCTTGCCTTCGGTGAAGTAAAAGATTCCACCGCATGAATGAGCGCATCGATAGAACTGGTTGCAAAGAACCGGAAGGGAAGTCCCTCCAAAAGCTCCGGTACAAGCACCGCCTCATCCGCCAACAGAGCGTCGTCCGCCAATCCAAGCTTTGTATTTCTGGATTCCAGAATCAACACCCCGATATTTGTCACCTCGCTGCCCGTGCCGCAGGTTGTCGGCACAAGAATCAGTTCCTTATCCCGAACCGGAGGAAACTTTTTATCATATAAATCCAATACGGGAGTCATTGTTTTCAGGGCAAACAATTTCGCCACATCCAAAATCGCACCGCCGCCGACGGCAATCACACGATGATATTCATAGTCTCCCACCGCTTCGTGCATTTTCTCAACCATGACGTCGCTCGGTTCTCCCTGAATATACTGACGGTAATCGACAACCCTGGCCTCCCCGGTCAGGTTTTCAAAATAGCGCTTGTAGGTTCCGCCGCTGACAAAAATCAAATCCCCTTTTGCGGGACTTAACTGTTCACAAAACTCTTTCACTGTGTCGAACTGTTTGATTTTCGGCACAATACGAAATTCCTTCATCCAAACCGCCTCCTGATTTAAAATTCAGACTTAAAGCAAATTCCGCAAATCCCTGATATCCTCCAGTATGACATCGGCGTCTTTGATTTCCTCCCGTGTTCCGAAACCATAAGCACAGCCAGCCGTATAGACTTTGTGATATCTGGCCACTTCCATGTCATGAAAACGGTCGCCAATTATCAAATACTCTGCAGGATATTCTTTTTTTATCTCATTGAAAATCTCATATTTCGGCTTTTGTCCATAGTCGCCGCTGCAATACATATGGCTAAAATAATCATGCAATCCGAAACATCCGGCATGCATCTCCATATAGGCGTGTCCGCAGTTGCTCAAATAAAGGAGGTCATACCCTTTATCTTTGAGATATTGCAGCGTTTCCAATGCGCCGTCATATAAGGCCGCCTCTTTATTCTGAATTTTCTCTGTCATGAGACGTCCGACCTCTCCGGCATAAAACATCTTTTTCTGCTGCGAAAATTCAGGCATAAAGGAGTCCCACATGTCCTGGACACTGTATCCAAGCCACTTTGTAATTTCCGGCGCCTCAAATTCCCGATGGGGTGCATCCCCGGCCTTTACCATCTCCCGGTAGACCTGACGGAAGGCCTCCACATAGATTTTTGTACTGTCATGGAGGGTTCCGTCATAATCAAAGATAATCGTTTTTACGTTTTTCATTGCCTTTTTAAATTACATCTGGCGGAAAAGATTTGCCATTTCAATGGCGCTGAGCGCACAGTCATAACCCTTGTTTCCAGCCTTTGTTCCGGCGCGTTCAATGGCCTGTTCAATATTATCTGTCGTCAGTACGCCAAACATTACCGGCAGACCAAACTGCAGGGATACGGACGCTATGCCCTTAGATACTTCAGCACACACAAAATCATAATGGGATGTGGAGCCTTTAATGACTGCGCCGAGACAGATGATGGCATCATATTTCTTGCTCTGAGCCATTTTCTGGGCAGCCACAGGAATTTCAAAGGCTCCCGGTACCCATGCAACTTCGATATCATCTTCATTCATACCATGACGAACAAGGCCGTCAATGGCTCCGCTTAACAGCTTGGAACCGATAAATTCATTGAAACGTGCAACAATAATACCTACTTTTAATCCCTCTGCAATCAGTTTTCCTTCAATTGTTTTCATTTTTATATCCTCCGTTTTATCTTAATTTTTTTCTATTTATATGTCAGCCAATGTCCCATTTTTTCCTGTTTCGTTTTCAGATAGAAGGCGTCGTCCTTGCCAAGCTCCATCTGAATCGGGACACGTTCAACGATGGAAAGTCCGTATCCTTCAAGACCGTAAACCTTTTCCGGGTTATTGGTCATAAGACGCATTTCTTTAATGCCAAGGTCTACGAGAATCTGAGTACCGATGGTATAGTCGCGCATATCCGCCGGGAATCCCAGTTTGATATTTGCTTCAATCGTATCATATCCCTGGTCCTGAAGCTCATAAGCACGAATCTTATTAATCAGGCCAATACCACGGCCCTCCTGGCGCATATAGAGAAGTACGCCGCGGCCTTCGGCTGCAATGCGTTTCATTGCCGCATCGTACTGCTGTCCACAGTCACACCGTCCGGAACCCAAAGCGTCGCCGGTCAGACACTCGGAATGTACACGGCAAAGGACCGGTTTTCCATCCCAGATATCGCCTTTAACCAAAGCCACATGATGTTCGCCGTTTAATTTATTAATATAGCCGTAAATTTCAAAATAGCCGTAGCGGGTCGGCATTTTAGCCTTTGCCACACACTCTACAAATTTTTCATGCGTTTTACGATAGTGAACCAAATCTTCTACCGTTCCAATTTTCAGACCATGCTCCCGGGCAAATTTCATCAGGTCCGGTGTCCGGGCCATCATGCCGTCTTCCTTCATGATTTCGCAGCAAAGTCCAACCGGTTTCAATCCGGCCGCTTTTAACAAATCCACGGTCGCTTCCGTATGGCCCCGGCGTTCAATGACGCCGCCATCTCTGGCCAGCAGAGGGAACATATGTCCCGGACGTCTGAAATCTTCCGGTTTCACATCATCTTCCACCGTTTTCATCGCCGTAATAGAACGTTCATAGGCAGAAATACCTGTGGTCGTACTTACATGGTCAATGGACACGGTAAATGCGGTTTCGTGGTTATCTGTATTATGAACACACATCGGATGAAGTTCCAGCTTATCCACATATTCTTTGGACATCGGCATGCAGATTAAGCCTCTGGCATGGGCTGCCATAAAGTTGACGTTTTCCAGTGTGGCAAATTCTGCCGCACAGATGACGTCCCCTTCGTTTTCTCTGTCCTCGTCGTCAATGAGAACGATATTTTTTCCGGCTTTCAAATCCTCCAGGATTTCATCAATGGTGTTGAATTTAAATGTTTCACTCATCTTTCAGTCCTTCTTTCTTTTGGTAGTATAGATTAGATAAAACCATATTTTCTTAAATAATCTTCGTCAATTGTTTCCTTCACAGGCTCCGGTTCTGCCTCCGGTCCTTTCAGGAGTTTTTCCACATATTTGCCAATCAGGTCATTTTCCAGATTCACCTTATCTCCGGCTTTCTTCTTCAACAAGGTGGTTTCTTCCCCCGTATGGGGAATAATGGAAACCTTAAAGACTTTATTATCCACATAAGCCACCGTCAGGCTAATGCCGTCAATGGTTATGGAGCCTTTCTCAATGATATAGCGCAAAATATCCGGTGCGGCCTCAACAGTCACCCAAACCGCATTGTCCTCCCGTTCCAGAGATAGAACCTTTCCCGTGCCGTCCACATGTCCGCTGACAATATGTCCGCCGAGCCTGTCACAGAGACGCAGCGCCCGTTCCAGATTCACCTTGTCTCCCGGCTTTAAATCCCCGAGATTTGTTCTTCGGATGGATTCTGCCATGACATCCGCATCAAAGGTTTCCGTACCAAGCTTCGTGACGGTCAGACAAACCCCATTCGTACATATACTGTCTCCAAGTTTTGTCCCTTCCAGAACCTTACTGGCAGCAATGGTCAGAACAGAAGACTTTGCGCCATGCTTTGCGCCCTTCAGGACGCCCATTTCTTCAATAATCCCTGTAAACACGCTGCTCACCTGCCTCCTTTGATATATCCGGTTATTTTTATATCATCACCCATCATTTCTGCTTTCCAGTCAGAAATATGCCAGGCCTGACTTAAAGCGGCAATTCCCCGGCCCTCCACCGGTGTTTTGGCCGCTTCTCCGCCAATCAGCATCGGCGCAATGTAAAACTGCACTTTATCCACAATACCCGCCTGCAATGCGCCTTCCGCCAGCCGACCGCCGCCTTCCAGCAAAATACTGTCAATTTTCATCTCGCCCAGCGCATCCATAAGCCGGTTCAAATCCACATGACCGCCCGCATCGGCCGGTACTTCAAGCACCTGAACATTTTCGGCTTCCAGCCGTTCTTTTTTCGCGGCGTCGCTGCCCTCCACCGCAGCGACAATCAACGGAAATTCTTTTGCGGAGCCTGCCAGTCTGGAATTCTCAGGAATCGACAAGTGACTGTCTACAACAATCCGTACAGGCTGCTTACCGCCCGGAATTCTGCAATTCAACATCGGGTCATCGGCCAGCACCGTACCGATTCCCACCATAATCCCGGTCAGCTCATGCCTCAAACGATGCACCTCTTCCCTCGAAGTCTCGCAGGAAATCCACTGGGATTCTCCGCCGACCGTCGCAATCTTACCGTCCAATGACATCGCTGCTTTCAACAGGACGAAAGGACGTTTCGTGACAATATATTTCATAAATACTTCATTTAATGCGACGGACTTTTCTGCCAGAATCCCGGTAACCACGGGGATTCCCGCATTTCGAATCTTTTCAATGCCCCGGCCGGCCACCAGGGGATTCGGGTCCAGCGCTCCGACAACCACCCGGCCAATTTTCTTTTCCACAATCTTGTCGGCACATGGCGGCGTTTTTCCGTAGTGGGAACATGGCTCCAGAGTCACATACATGGTCGCTCCCGTCACATCCTCAACCGCATTTCTAAAGGCATTGACCTCCGCATGGCCTTCACCGGCCCGGATATGATACCCCTCGCCGATAATTCGTCCATCCTTGACAATGACTGCGCCTACCATCGGATTCGGCGTTGTTGTTCCCCGTCCTTTGGCGGCCAGAGCCAGGGCGCGTTCCATATACATTTCATCAATTTTTTTCTGTTCTTCCGGATAACTGTTCGTCATCTTCATTTACGCCTTCTTTCTCCGGTATTTTCGCCATCGGGCGTCATTGATATTCATGCGCCGCACGGCGATAAAAAAGAAAAACCACATACCGGTTTCAGGGCTGTGGTTTCATATTCATACATGCAGCATGTTCCGCCTGATTTTTTATTTTCTGTTCAACATCCCCTTAGGATTCGGAAACAGTCTGAAAATAAAAAGCTCCGGAACACAACATTCCAGAGCATAGCAAACAAAACTGTTACATCATTCACTTCTTTCATCCAGACTATACTGTCGGCTTCGGAATTTCACCGAATCGGCCTTTCGGCTCGTGGGCTTTACCACCGGTAGGGACTTCCACCCTGCCCTGAAGTTCATATTTAATTTACGCTATTTATAATAATCCTTTTTATATATAATGTCAAGCCTTATCTGCCGTTTCGCTTCATTTACCGGAGCTGATAATCCAACACCGCAGACAGCTGTTCCATCTTTCCTTTTATCTCCTTCAACGTCATGCCTTCGGATATGGTCAAATCCCCAAAAACAGCCCCGTTCCGGCGGCCTCCGTCGAGGAAAAAGCAGTCCATGCTTGTGCATTTCCGATAATCAATATTTGTATTTTTCGGAAGAATCATTCCGGTAATCGGTGTGATATAATACTGACCGTCAACAATACTTTCAATAAAATCAAAATAAATAAATTTCATTTTTTCATTGAGATACGCATACTGACGTTTATAGACACTGGACACTTCGATAAAATCCGGCTGAGAAACAGCCATATAGGACGGATAGCTTCCCTTCCATCCATGGTCCGAAAATACCTTTTGAAGCTTTTCCCGGATATAGGAACGGAAATTACTCATATCCCTGTCGCTCTCATACAGACCCTGCTGCTCCCGTCCACATTCCTCAATTAAATGGTTCAGCGTTTTAAAAATAATATTTCCTTTAAGCGTCCGCAGGGTATACAGCAACTCCTGTATAAGCTCCTTATCATTGCACTTATTTTTGGCAAAACAGCCGGCCAGACGTCTCAAACCAAGTCCTTCAAAAAATCTGGCTCCGCTCTCCATCCCGGCCGAATCCAGAGACCACTCCATCGAATCGGAATCGTACAGTACCGTGGAGCGGCCAAAGCCGATTTTCGTTGCCGGTGACAAATAAAGCTGCAGATATGGCCGTAAAAACTTAAAGATTTCCAGCGCTTCCTGCTCATAAACATTCAGGAAAGTGTCGCCCAATACCTGGCGTTTCTGTTCGATGGCCTCCAACGTTTCGTATACAAGATTCCATGGCAGTCCGATAGAATTGCTTTCCAGTTTCAGCGTATGTACATGATAGTTCCATAGACGGACACCGCCCCGGAAGGATGAAAAGGAAAACGCACTTTCCTTCGGCGCCTGTCCCTCCCCCGCCGATGCAAGGCGATTCGTGAAACTCAGCCGGTAACGCCCGTCGTCCAGGCGCTCACCCCGTAAGTTTTCCATAAAAATTTCTTTTGGGTGACGGCCGTCCTCAATCAGCACGTCCTGAAATTCCACGTTAATGGCAAAGCCCTGACTCATCTGGACATTTACCAGGAAATTCCGGTCTTTAATCTTATAAGGTATCTTCCGCTTTCCGACCAGCTCGCGATAGAAGGCCAACAGCACCTTCTGTTCTTCCGTATGAAATTGTTGAACGAACCGATGAAAATTTTCATCCACAAAATCATAATTCGACATAAAAAGCCCCTTACTCTAAAATATAGCTTAACCTTTACTATTTTAGCACGACTGCTCACCGGATGCAATCATTCTTTATTCTCCATAACAATCTTTTGTGTCATTTCATCCCGCATCAGCCGCTGCCAAATCTGAGCCACCGGCAGTCCGACCACGTTATTATAGTCCCCGTGAATCTCCCGGATAAATACGGAACCACGTCCCTGAATCGCATAGCTGCCCGCCTTATCCATCGGTTCACCGGTACAAATATAATCCTTTAACTGCGCCTCGTTTGCCGGATACATGGACACATCCGTTTTTTCGTAAAACACCTGGGTCTTGTCCGCCGTCATCATACAAACTCCGGTGTAAACCTGGTGGGTCTTTCCCTGAAGAAATTGAAGCATATTCAGCGCATCCTCCGCATTTTTGGGCTTTCCTAAAATCACATTGCCCAATGCCACTATCGTATCCGCACCAATCACCAGAACATCCGGTTTTTCTGCACCGCCCACCTGGTGAAATATATCGGCAGCCTTATCCATGGCCAGTCCCATAACCACCTGGGACGGACGGTTTCCCTTCATCGACTCTTCCCTGCGGCTTGGTATAATTTCAAACTTTAATCCAATCTGTGTTAATAACTCCCGCCGTCTCGGAGACGCGGAAGCCAAAATAATCTTGCTCATTTTCCATTCCTCCCGGATACAGTATACCCGGTAAAATGCAAATTTTCAACGGTTCCGTGGAAAACGCCCCTGTTCCGTAGATTTCCGACCGGTTGTCAGGATATATTCCTGTATTATTTTCCCATCATCTCCGGCATATTGCTCCAATACATCTTCGGCATCATGCGCATGCGGCAGCGCGGATTTTCCCGTTCTTTAATGCCAATGGTTTCGTAAAACTGTTTCCACCACTGTTCAAACTGTCTCTGACTTTCGGACACATCTGAAATTATTTTTTGATTTGGAGTCACATCTCTGGCAATCCACCAGCCCTTACCCACTTCGTGAACGCAAACTTCATGCCGCCGTTCATCATAAATCATCCAGTTTTCCATCGGATATCTGTCCGCGAAATGCTCCGCAGACAAGGGAAGCTGATGATGCTTCGGCGCTATTTTTGCAAAAAGAATACCGCTGCTCAGTTCACGAAAGCGAACAAACCCTAAAAAATGGTCTTTTTCCCGCATGACTCCCCTTTCCAGTTTTATCATCCGATTCACCACCGGATTGGCAAGCTGTTCGGTCACGCTTCGTCCTTCACGAAAGCCGAGGACAAGGAAACGATAAATCATATCCGCCTTATCCATATGACAGGACATGGCCGCATACCTTACCACATGCCAGGCATAACCGGAAATTTTATGAATGACCGCATCGGCCACCCGGGAGGCCTTGTCAACATCTGTCTCTACCGGTATCATCTCCGCGAAAAGCGAAGGCTCCACATAGTCTCCCGCTTCAATAGACTGGTATTCATGGCCGTAACGGCTCATATACGCCGCATGGACGGCCGATAAGATGCCTTCCAGCGAATCCTCACACGTATAAATTCTCGGTGTTTTCATACGACAACCTCCCTTAAAGCCGGCAGCGGGATTTGCCACTGTCCCGCCAAACTATCATCAAACAAAGAGAGCTGATGATAACCGGAAATGGATTCCTGCACCTCCCTCGGAAGCCGCTCATGCACGGAGAGAAGGTTCCTCGTAATCGAATCTTCATTAAAATTTATCCGATACATCATCTTCCCGGAACAGGTGACAAAATAAACGGCCCGTTTCAAAACAATGCCCAGCTTTTTTAAATCGTCAAAATTCAATGTAGCATGGCGGCGGGCCTGACAAATCCGTCTCGCGCCGGTCACACCGATTCCCGGAACCCTGAGAAGCATCTCATAAGAGGCCCGGTTCACCTCCACCGGAAACTGGTCCAGATTGCGAAGCGCCCAATCGCACTTTGGGTCCAGGGCGATATTAAACGAATGATGCTGCTCACTTAAAAGCTCATCCGCCCGGAATCCGTAATATCTCAAAAGCCAGTCCGCCTGGTACAGACGATGTTCCCTTAAAAGCGGAGGCTTTGTATCCACCGCCGGAAGCAGATTGTCTTCATTCACCGCAACATAAGCCGAGTAAAACACACGGCGCAGGGCAAACTTTTTGTACAGGGCTTCCGCCACGGACAGAATCTGGTAATCGCTTTCCGAAGTGGCTCCGACCATCACCTGGGTACTTTGTCCCGCCGGAACAAACTTCGGCGCATGACGGTACACCGTCAACTCTTCTTTATTCTGCAGAATCCCCTGCTGTACCTGACGCAGAGGTTTTAAAATCATCTTCCGGTCCTTATTCGGCGCAAGCTTTTTCAATCCTTCCGCCGTCGGTAGCTCCAGATTACAGCTCATACGGTCCGCATAAAAACCGGCCCGCCGAATCAAATCTTCATCCGCCCCCGGAATTGATTTCACATGAATATAACCATGGAACTGATATTTATCACGCAAAAGATGTAACGTTTCCAGAATTAATTCCATCGTATAATGAGGATTCTTCACAACGCCGGAGCTTAAAAAAAGCCCTTCAATATAGTTTCTCCGGTAAAATCCCATGGTCAGCCGACAAATCTCCTCCGGGGTAAAGGTCGCCCTCGGCACATCATTACTTAAACGGTTTTTGCAGTATTTGCAGTCATAGATACAGTCATTGGATAAAAGTATCTTTAAGAGGGAAATACAACGTCCATCCGAAGCAAAGCTGTGACAGATTCCGCAGGCTTTCGAATTCCCCATGCCTTTACCGCCGCTTTTCCGGTCGACGCCCGAGGACGTACAGGCCACGTCATATTTGGCCGCATCTGCTAAAATTGTCAGTTTTTTCTGTAACGGCTCTTCCGCTGTCATAAATTCCATCATCCGTCCGCCTCCATCCGTTCAAAAAATACACTCAGCACAAATCACACTTTTATCATACCACACATATGTTCATTTTTCAAACGTTTGTTCGATATTCTTAAAAATATATTGTCATCGCGTTTTTCCGGCATTATAATTGGGGTAAAAATCAATCAACACCAAAGAAGGGATGTTTTTATGAAAATAATCCGTGCAACCGAAACCTGGCAGCAGGCCGGCGCATATTACGTGCGTATTCAGGGAATGGCCAGGCAGCACCACATTACATTGAGAGAAGAGTTTGACGCACATGATGGTCCGGACACGAAGTATATCGTCTTACTGGAGGACGACTTTCCGGTCGCCACCTGCCGCATCTATGAAATTGACGCGGGAAGCGCCACCATTGGCCGGGTAGTGGTTCTGCCGGAATACAGAAAACAGGGACTGGGAAGCCTCGTTATCCGGGAAGCCGAAGTATGGGTGAAAGAACTCGGTTATAAGAAGATTATTCTTGAAAGCCGCGATACGGCTGTTAAATTTTATGAAAAGCTCGGATATACGGCAGATTTTGACAAAATGATTTATGGCGAGACCTTTACCTGCGTCTATATGGAAAAAACGCTTTAGTCTTCTGGCGAAAGCCTGTTTATTTCATTTTGCAGACGCTCGAAAAAAGGCGGAAAATTTCAGGGGCCGACGGGACTCCTATGAGTCGCGCCGACCCCTGTTCAGAGCTGTTTATTTCCCGGCCCATTCAGAACCGTCTGAAATCAGCTTCTTTTTTTACGTTTCCGTCCGAATATCACAATAACTGCCATAACCAAAACTGCGGCAGCCATCAATCCAACGCCCAACGTAAGATGTGTTTCGTCTCCGGTCTTTACACTGTTTGTGCTGCTGTTTGTACTGCTCTTTAAACCGGAACTGCTGTTTAACGAGGAATTTCCGTTCAAACTGCTTCCGTTATTATTCGAACCGTTTAACGTGCCATTCGAATTGCCCGGCGTACTCGGTGTACTTGGTGTACTCGGTGTACTTGGCGTATCCGGTGTATCCGGTGTGTCCGGCGTATCCGGTATATCCGGCGTATCCGGATTTACCGGTTCTTTTTCTGTCAGGGCTTTGACCGCATTGTTAATGGCTTCCGCCATAGCGTCCACTTCCGCCTGACGGCTTTCGCCAAAGCCGCGCTCGACGGCTTCTACCGCAGCTTTTACGGCCGCCGCAGAGGCTTCCGTATAGCCGCTCATATCCTCCGAAACTGCGGCAATCGCTGCATCCACCGCACTGTAATCCGCAAGTTTTTCCAAAGCTTCAATCGTCTGATTAATCGCATCAGCCATGGCATTGACTTCCGCCTGACGGCTTTCGCCAAGGCCGCGCTCGACCGCCCCTATGGCGTCCCTGACAGTGTCGGCCGACTCTTTGGTATAGCCGCTCAGGTCCGGAACCGAGGCAATCGCTGCCTCGACCACGCTGTAATCCGCAAGTCTTTCCAGGCCTGCCACCGCCTGGCAGATGATGGCCGGATATTCATCCACCGCCGTCTGCTCGTCGGCTTTCTTGCCATAATCAACAGAAGCCAGTACCTGATTTAATGCGTCCACCGATGCCTGCGTATAAACCGTCAGGTCCTCCGGTATCTGGGCCAGGGCGGCCTGCACGCCTGTGTAATCCGCCGGGCCATATTCCAGTGCGTCTATCGCCGTAAGGATGTCTTGCGCCATCTGATTGACCTTATCCTGCTCGGTGATATTTTTATTCCAGTCGACTGCCTGAACAGCCGCCGTTACTGCGGAAAAATTCTCATATAAAGATGCTTCCAGAGCGTTGGCCCGGGCAATCGCATCATTTACACTGCTGTAATCGGCCGGTTTATAGCTCAACGCTCTGACCGCATGGTTAATGGCGTCCGCCATAGCGTCGACGTCCGACTGCCGTTCCACGCCCAGGCCTCTCTCAACCGCATTCAAAGCCGTATTGACAGCCTCCGCCGTGTCTTCCGTATAAATACTCAAATCCGGAACCGAGGCAATCGCCGCATCCACGGCGCTGTAATCCGCAACCTTCACTAATGCTTCAACAGCCGCCTCAATAGCCGCCGCATAACCGTCCACCGTCGCCTGTTCCGTAATATTTTTGTCATAAACCACAGCGTCTCTGGCGTCCTGCACCTCCGAAACAGAGGCCGTCGTATAAATGCTTAAATCCTCCGGAATCTTGGCAATGGCTGCTTCGACACCGCTGTAGTCCGCAGACTTATATGTCAAAGCGTCGATGGCGTTCTCGATGGCCGTCACGTAGCCGTCCACCGTAGCCTGTTCGCTTTGGCTCATATAACGCACAACACCATCTACAACCGTCTGAAGCGCAGACACGGATTCCTCCGTATACAGAGCCAGGGCATCCGCCTCCGGCACCTTCGCCAACGCCGCATCCACAGCCGTATAATCCGCCTGTTCTGCCAGAATCGGATAGCCGTTATTGACGCCGTGGATATCCTTCGAGAAGGCCGTCGTTCCGATATTTTCAAAGAACGCATCCGATTTCAGCCATTCCGAGGACTTAAAGCCGACATCTTCCACAGTTGCGCTCGTGGTAGCGTTACCCATATAAAGCCCAGCGGCCGTCCCCTCCAGTACATACATATGCCGAAATTCCAATTCTGGGGATGTATTACTTTGTATTGACCAAGCGCCGGTATATGAGGAACTGTATGTATTTTCCATAGGGCCGACAGAATATATGGCTTCTACCTCTGCCGCCGAACTCCATACGCTTCCCAAGACGGCGGTCCTATATTTTCCTGTTCCCGTCACTTTTCCCGTATTATACAGATTGCGTACGGTCGGATTTTCTCCCGATACATAATCCACTAAAGCCGACGGGCTTATCTGCCCCGTGATATGGCCCTCATTCCAACTGTTTATGATGGTTATATTATCGCCGCTGGCAAACGCCACAAGACCGGCCACATAATTTGTCGCCGTCACATCGCCCCGATTGACACAATCTTCAACGGTTGAATTCTTTGAAAGAAACGCCGCAATCCCGGCAACCCGTCCGTATTCCTGCCTTCCTGAAGTATATTGATTATTGGCCATGCTCAGATTGCCTTCGTTGACACAGCCCTTAATCGTTATGTTGCTGCTGCCGGAACCGATAATTCCGCCGATATATCCGTAACCCGAATCATTCGTCGAAGTAATATCCGCCCGGTTGGTACAATTTGTAATGCTCACATACGTCTGGCCTTTTGTGCTGAAATTCAGTCCGGCAATACCTCCTAAATAAACAGAGCCTGTAATCGAGCCTTCCACCGTCACGCCGTCAATGGCGGCTGGGCTGTCCGCTGTTCCGCCAACATTTCCAAAGAGTCCCTTATAGTAACCGCTGCTGATATACAGGTTATAAACCGTATGGCCGTTTCCCTTGAATGAGCCGCCGAATTTCGGAGAATAATATCCGTTTCCGATTGGCGTCCATTCCTTATTTCCAAGGTTAATATCCGCCAGCAGCTCTCCGTTGATGAACATATCCTCATCGTTCCCGCTGTTGACCTTCGCGGCAAACCAGGCCAGCTCCTCCGCATCTGTAATCTGATAATAGCCCGTCGCCTCATCATAGGCCGGCTCCTTTGTCGTCTCGCCGTCCCAAGGCTCCGCGCCGTATGGATTATCATCGGCCGGCCCGTCCTCTTTGCTTTCCTCGGCCGCCGCAATCGCTTCTTTCAACGCGGCGACGCTGGCCGCCCGTGCCTCCGCATCCGGCTCCTCGGCCTCACGGGAAATCACTGTCGACGACTCCTGTTTGATGCTTACCAGAGTATTGGAATACAGAGCCTTTGTTTCATCGATAAGGTCGGTTAAGGCCTTCTGGGCCTCCCCCTCACCCTCCGTATTCACCGCCCGGTACAGCCAGTATTCGACATTCGTCGAAAGGTCTTCTTCGGGCACGGCCTCCAGGGTACTGTAATCAATGAACATCTTTGCGAGCTGGTCGCCGTTGCCCTCGCTGATGGCCTCCATGACCGGCACGAATACGTGGACATAAGGCGCGTTGCTATAGGTCGCTTCCTCCAAAGATGACGGCAGCTCGACAGAAAGCGCCATGGCTCTCGGATAGGGCTGTCCGATGGCCGCCGTGATAGAGCTTCCCTCCACATTAAATGCGTCGGTGGCAATACTTCCGTCCGTGTTCCGGTGTTCCGTCAATACGGTGGCCGGGTTCAGCCCATATTTGCTCGGATAGCCATTGCTATACTCGGTCACCGTCACCCCGTCCAGCTTCCACAGATAACCATACATACCAATAAATCCCATCGGCATAAACTCTACCAGAAGCGTGGCTTTTCCGTCCTCCACGATTAACATGGATTTATAACCCGTATCGTCCGCATTTCTGTCATTGTATCCGGAGCTGCCCCGCAGCGCATAGTTACCCATCGACGTTGTATTAGCGTACGCCTGATACAGATTGGCTGTCACATAATAAATACCGTCCTCAATCCAGGATTCGGACGCTGCTTCCGCTGATACGGAAAGCGTATTAAAGCTGCCAAGGCCCATCGCCATAGCAAGCACAAAGGTCAGCACGGCCTTTAAGCGTGCCGACCAGAATCTATAGATTTTTCTCACTTTAAAGTCCTCCCGAAATTTCTATCTTTAAATTCCTGTACGGAAATATTTTTTGATTTTATACGTTTCAAGTTTTTCCTTCTAATGACTGTCAATACGAGAAACATTTGTGAATATACAGAAAACAGGCCGCACTGCTGTTCGGACAGCGCCAGAGCCTGGTAAGCTGTCTGCAGCAAAGCCGCCTGTTTCTCTATCGCATTCCGGGAGCGGCCGGTCTCTCCGACACTTTTTGTCTGACTTTAAGTCTCCCGGATAAATTCATATAGCCGCGTTTTATCTATATCCTCCGCCCTGACTGCATAAACCGGAAGCACAGCGCCGGTCATAAACACAGCCAGGAGCAGGGACAGGCCCTTTTTTAACGCATTTCTCATATTTACTTTTTTCTTTCATACAAAACACTGAAACAAAGTATATATGCAGTAAATGCGTTACTTTACCCCCCCCCCCTATCATTGAAAATGGCGCCCATGGTTTCTACGATACCGGATATCCCGTTCATTTTTAATATCATTCTTTTCATATTTTCCGGCACCTCCATGACACAATTTTACAGTTAGTTACTCCTATCTAGTTTTCTTTTATCACAAGAATTTTGGAATGTCAATTTGTATTTTTGTGTCCGGTCAAACGCAGGCGCGGAATTTTTTTCCGGTTTTCCGCAGAAACAAAGGGTTCCTGTAATTTTATTGTAAATTTTTTACAATTTCACCCATTAATAAAATTTCTCAATAAGAATCTGCCCTATGTTTTCAATAAACTTTTACCCCAATGTCAAATAACAGGCATCCATCCTGTCTGCCAGCCGCTTCGCAATTCCCAACCGAAAATAGCCCTTTTCCGTGTCAATAACCACAACCGGTATTCCCGACCTTCGGATTGTCTCAGCCGTTTCCAGCGCTAATTCCAGAGGCTGTCCCGCTTTTTCATCATAATTCGCCTTTCCATCCGTAACCAGAACAATCAATGGGTTTAGAAAAGCGTCTTTTTTCTGCGCCATCTCAATTGTTTCCAACGCTTTTCGAAGTCCCATGGCCAGGGGCGTATTGCCAAAGGCCGACAGGGATACCAGCCTTTTTCCTGCATATTCCACACTTCTTGTAAAAGGCAAAACAAGTTCTGCTTTCTTATTTCCAAAAATAATCAATCCGGCCCTGTCCCGCCGTTCATACACCTGCCGAAGCAGTGTAAGGATTGCTCCCTTTGCAAAAGCAAGTCTTCTGTCCGCCCCCTGAGAACGGCTGGCATCTACGACAAATAAAATTCCCATTTTTTCTTTATGGGTAAAACGCTGATAGCGCATATCGGACGTCCGGATACGGATAGCCGGAAAATCCGCCGCTTCCAGGCCGAAATCATGGACGCCGCACGGATTTTGGGGATGACCCGACGCAGCGCGGAGGGTGGCTGCAAAGGCTATCTTATTTTTATTCGGATTTCCCGACAGTGTATACCCCCGGGGTTTTCCTTTGTTTCCGTTTCTTCTTACGCTCTGGCTTCCCCATAGGCCCGGTTTCCATTTATTTTTAATGGTCGAATCCCCCATCTCCCGGAGCAGTTCTGTCAGAGAAATACTCTGTCCGTTTTGCAAAACTGGAACCTCGATTGGCGCCAGCTCCGGCCTCTTCTGCGAAAAAATTTCATTTTCTTCCCGGCCCTCTCCCTATCCATCCTCCAATTCATCCGTTTTACCAACACTATCCCCGCTCCGGCCCGAATTTAAAATTTCTTCCAAAGCCTGCAGATTCATATGCCCTTCTTCCAGCGGATTTTTCCTCATACGATGCGGAAGGGTATAAAGAGCGGCCGTTTTTAAATCCGCCGCAGCAACCTCCGTCCGTCCGTCAAATGCGGCGAGTGTCCTGGCCGTTTTTATCATACTGATATCCGCCCGGTGTCCTTCCGTCTCCATGGCAATTCCAATCTCCGCCGCCTGAAGGACAATTTCATGGCTGACCATAACCTCCGGAAGTAATGCTCTGGCATTTTTAATCCGCTCTGCCAGTTCTTTTTGTTTCTTTGAATATTTTCTGCAAAACTTTTGCGGATTTTCCTCATAAGCCAAACGGTTTTCAATAATTTCCGCTCTGATTTCCGCATCTGTTTCAGCCGCCACATCCACCACCAGGCCAAACCGGTCCAGAAGCTGAGGCCGAAGACTCCCTTCCTCCGGATTCATCGTCCCCACCAGAGAAAATCTTGCGGGGTGTGAATAGGAAATCCCTTCGCGTTCTACCGTATTCACTCCCATAGCCGCCGCATCCAAAAGCAGGTTCACGATATAATCGTCCAGCAGGTTAATCTCATCCACATATAAAATGTGTTTATCCGCCTGGGCCAGAATTCCCGGTTCAAATTTCTTCTCCCCCGTCTTTATGGCATATTCCACATCCAATGTTCCCGCAACCCTGTCTTCCGTGGCGTTCATCGGAAGCTCCACAATCTTTGCGCCCGGCATCAGGTCCGAAAGCGCACGGACAGCCGTAGACTTCGCCGTTCCCTTCTGTCCCCGAATCAACACGCCGCCCAAAGCCGGGTTTACCAGATTCAGAAGAAGCGCTTCTTTCATCCGCTCCTGCCCTAAAATCGCTGTGAATGGGAATTGTTTCTTTTTCTCCATGGCCAATATCCTCCCCTACTGTTCGATTTCACTTTCTGTTTCCAGATAAGCCTTTTGTAAACGCTCCATCTCTTCCTTCGTCGGCTGCCAGTATCCCCGGTTTCCGGCTTCCGCCAGCCGATTCAGCATATTCAGGTAGGCCCATCGGTTACTTTTCTGTATTCGCTGTCTCAATTCTTCGTTTTCCACATAACATTTTTCCAGTTCTGAAAAAACCCGGCTGTCAATTTGATGGGTTGTCGCCGTTAAACCAATCAGATTTTCAAATCTTCTGGAAATCTGCTGCACTCCATGATAATCATGGCGCATCATACCTTCAATCCACTTCGGATTTAAAAGCCGGGTCCGAATTCCCTTTTCCATGTCTGCTTTCACATCCCTGGTCCGTATATCCTTCCCCGTTGTATCCGCCACATACATAGCCGCCTTTACGCCCCGGACACGCTCTACAGCCTTAGCCAGCCCGCCGTAAAATTCATAATAATGGTCTAAATCGACCAACTCATACTCAATATTATTCCGCACCTGAGACATCAGCTCTACCTGTTCATAATTTAACTCTAACAGCCCCGGCGTTTTTTCCCCTTTATGTGTGCCCGAATATACATAAGACAAGCTATCGGTAAATCCAACGGCCAGCTCCGATTCGTCCGTCCAGCTTCCCTTTCTCACCTGTTCGGTCAAAGAAGTTCCGTATTCTCCTGATTTTGGTCCGAAAATACGGCTCCGGGCCAATTCCCTTGCTTCTTTTTCAGGATATCCCTGTTTTTTCAGTTCCTGATATATCCTGCGGGTATTTTTTGCAAACCCGCTTTGCGCATCGCTTTCATTCAGCGCATCCAGCTTTTTAAATATTTCATTAAAATTATCTACAAGGTTTGAATACATATCCCGGAAAAATCCGCAGATATGAATGGTCACGTCCACCCTCGGCCGCTTCAGTTCTTCCGCTGGTATAATCTCCATCCGCGTATCAAAGCTGCCCTCAAACTGGCGTATTCTTACTCCCAGATAATACAGTATCTGTCCAATGGTTTCTCCCTGGGTCTTCGATGTCTCCAATCCCCATAAAATCACGGCCACAGCTTCGGGTATTCGGCCGTTCTCCTGCATATACCGCGCCATTGTCTGCCTTGCAATCTCCGCTCCCCGTTCAAAAGCCGTCTTTGTCGGAACAAGCCTCGGGTCAAATTGAACCAGATTTCTTCCGGCCGGAAGTATCTCCGGGTTCTTTAAAACATCCCCCGCCGGAGCGGCCGGCAGGTATTCGCCTCTCAGGGCGGACATCATTCCGGACAATTCTTCATTTTTCAAAATATGCAGTCCCTCCGGTATCAGCGAGGTTTCATATTCATACAGAAGTTCCTCCAATGCGTCCAGACCGTCGGCATTTACCGTCGGCCATCCCAGGTCTTCGGTCAGTTCCCGTATGTTTTTCAGTATATCGCCGCTTCTTTCCGGCGCAAGCTGCAGGCTTTCCCTGTACTCGGCAATGGTCGCTTTCAGCCTCTGGTAATCCCCATAAAGACCGCCGGGTACAAATTCCGGCGGCTGATAACTGACAAGCACCGCATGACTTCGCCGTTTCGCCGTCATTGCCTCCGACGGGTTTCCCATATAATAATAATAAAAATGGGGAACATCGCCAATCAAACGGTCCGGCCAGCAGCTTCCTGTCATCCCACTGTCTTTGCCCGGCAAAAATTCCAGAGTTCCGTGGGTACCCATATGTATGATGGCATCCGCCTGAAAATCCTTTCTGAGCCATTGATAAAACGCCTGATATTCCTTTGGCGGCGCAATATTTTTATCATGGTACCCGGCTTCCTGGGACCGGACGTCCGAAACCCGGCACGGCTGCAGAGCCACAAGAATATTTCCCTTCTGAATACCATGCACCGGATAGGATTGACCTTCATAGCTGCAGGTTTGTTCCGGCATTTTTCCATCGGACCATCGGGGTTCATTGCAGGCGCCGTCACAAAAATAAGCCTTTAACTGTTCCGCGCTCATTTCCTCTGTCCAATAATCATTTTCTTTTAAAGCGCTCAAAAGGACAGATACGGAAGCAAAAGTATCCAAAAAAGCGCCCCCGAACAGATTATCCTCTCCCGGAGGATAATTATAGCACAGGATTGCCACTTTCTTCTCCCGGTTTGGTTTCTTCCGCAGCTCAATATATTTTTTAATCCGTTCACACAGACTGTCCACCCGTTCCTCTATCGGTTCAATTTTAGTAATATCCAGATGCTCCGATTCCACATAATCTGTACGGGTCAGAATTCCCACCGGATAAGTCAGAATTCCCCCGTCCAGTTCCGGAAGCATCATACTGATTAAAAACTCTCCCGGATTCACGCCGCTTTCCCGGAGCCACTCTTCCCGCTCCACCTTCGTCAGACAAAACGGCTTAAAATACGGCGCCTTTACCCGCTTCAATATCTCTACCGCACCGTCGGCATCTCCGCCCATCGGTCCCGCCCCAAGACGAAACGGCATAAAATTAACAATGGCATCCACAGGCATAGCATTGTCCGTCAGATAGGACTCCAGCTTTGGCAGGTCCCTATCCTCATTCTGGGAGAAAGCAATCGGAAGGACATTCGCAAATTTTTTCAGTTTCTTATACACGCCGCAAACCACCGGAAGAAAATCGTTTGGATAACTGTGACCATAAAATAATAGCGCAACCAACGGCTTTCCGTCCTCGCAGTTTTCTTTTTTCCAGTAGGTTTTTAATTTTTCCGTACACACCTTTGTCTCCGGATTTTTCAGATAAATACCGTATTTCATACGGCATGGTTTTTCCTTCGGAAGCTGCTTCATGCCTCCGTAATTACGCAAAAGCAGGTGCATGAAGGAATCCATATCCTCCCGTTCCGCCTGCTGCCAGTAATCAATCAGCAGGAAGAGATTTTTCATATCCTTCATCATGCCAAAAGGTGCAATACTTCCCATCATCATCGCCATGCGGCGCATCGTGTGCATCATCTTCGACGCATTTTTCTTCGGCTTCTGCTCCCCGGCGGCTTCTTTCTCTTTCGTTTCCGGAGCGTCCTTTTTCATTTTCTGCATCATATCCATGGAAAATGCTCCCAGACGGTTCAAATCTCTGCAGGCATTGCCAATGACAATTCGCTGTCCATGGCACAGCTCCAGCCCTCTGCGTACCAAATCCTGCATGGATTCCGACGCCCCCATGATATCAATTACTGCGATATCCGCCGTGGAAATTTCCTCCACCATACTCTTTTCTAAAGCCAACAAACCGGAGTTGGCCCGCGCCACATAAAACATACGGAGTTCAATTCTATTGGCTCCGTATGTCTTATCAAAATCCTTTTGAAATTGTGTCAACTGGTAAAGCGCCGGAGCAGATACCGCCACGACCGTTATTTTCATACAGATTCGTTCCCTTTCTATTTAACTTAATACATATCATTATAGAAACATAAATCCGTATTTGTCAATCGTCCCGTTTTCCTTTATAATTTCCAGCTTGCGGCCAGTTCCCTGGACTGAACAAAGCGTTTGTAGATACCTTCCTGGCGCATGAGTTCTTCATGGCGGCCCTGCTGCACAATCCGCCCCTTATCCACCACAAGTATCCGGTCGGCATTACGGACGGTTTTCAGTCGGTGGGCAATCATAAAAATAGTTTTCTCTTTGGTGAGAGCCTCGATGGCCTCCACCAGTTCTTTTTCATTCTCCGGGTCCACGTTGGCTGTCGCTTCGTCCAGAATGATGACCGGGGAATCCTTCATAATGGCCCGCGCGATGGAAATTCTCTGTTTTTCACCGCCGGACAGACTTGCTCCGCCCTCGCCAATGACCGTTTCATACCCCTCCGGCAGCGCCATAATAAAGTCATGGCAGCAGGCTTTTTTCGCCGCTTCGATAACCTTTTCCATCGGTGCATCCTCCTGTCCGAAACGGATATTATTGGCAATGGTATCCTGGAACAGATAGACGTTCTGGAAAACAAAGCTGAAATTTTTCATCAGGCTGTCCATGCTGTACGCTTTCACATCCGTGCCGCCCAGAGTAACTTTGCCCTTATCCACATCCCAGAAGCGGGCAATCAGGTGACAAAGCGTCGTTTTGCCGCCGCCGCTCGGTCCCACAATGGCCGTCGTCGTCTTTTCCGGGATATGTATGGAAATATTATCAATAATTTTCTTTTTATCATAGGAAAAATCCACGCCGGACAGTTCTACGTCGAAGTTTTCCGGCGTTATCTCTTTCCCGTCAATGTCCATGGCCGGAAGGTCCAAAACCCCCTGGGCCTTATCCACACTGACATCAACGGTCCGAAGTAAAGCCGAATAGTTTCCGGCCTGTTCCAGACTTGAAAAAACCATAAAGGAACAAATCGTCATTCCGATACAAATGATAAGTTCCATACTTCCCTGTAAATACAGATAAACGGAAAGCAGGGTCATGACAACTCCGGTCAGCTTGATAATTCCATTCTGAATTGCCATGAACGGAACAAAGGTCAATTCCAGTTCGATATTAACAGCCGTATTTTTATCAATGGCATCATTTAATTTCTTTGCCATTTTTCCTGTCAGATTATAGCCTTTAACCTCCGAAATTCCCTGTACATATTCCAAAACCTTCTCTACAAGGCTTGTATCCGACGTGACTTTTTTCGGAGATAAACTCTGGGATTTTTTCTGCATCCTGCTGTTGACCGCGAAAAACAGAATCATTCCAACCAGAAGTACGCAGCCGATGCGCCAATCATAAAAGAAAAGCACGAATGCTATCAGCAAAGTCGTAAGAACGCCCTGGGTCGTCAGCATAACGACCCTCGTCGCCGTATCCGCAAGACTTTCCATCGTATTGGTTGTCACCGAAGTAATATAACCAAGGCTGTTTTCATTAAAGTATCCCATTGGGAGATAACGCAGATGTTCCGCAATTTCAATCCGCTTATTCGCCGCCGTCCCATAGCCGGCCTCACATTGGAGAATGGTCGAGCGGTATTTTACCACAGCGCCCACCGCAATGCTCAATATGAGAATTCCCAAACACTGTCCGATGAGCCCGGCCGTAATCGTACCGTTTAAGGCTCCCTGCAGCATCCCCATAATTGCCGGAATTTTCATCGCTTCCATCAAAGCCAGAATAACGCCGTCAACCAGAGAACGATAAAATTTCCTTTTGTTTTTTTCGCCGCAAAACCCGAAAAATTTCCGGAATATTTTAAGCATAAACCGCACCCTCTTTCTCATCATTTTTGACGCCGATATGGGACGCCCACATTCTTGCATAAAGTCTGCCGTTTTCAAGCAATTCTCCATGGGTGCCTTCTTCCACAACCCGGCCGTCGTCGATGACAAAGATTTTATCGGCATCGGCAATGGTGGACAGACGGTGGGCAATGACAATCAGCGTTTTTCCCTGAACCAGCTTCGCCACGGAGGATTGTATCACCGCTTCGTTTTCAGGGTCCGTATAGGCGGTGGCCTCGTCAAGAATAACTATCGGCGCGTCCTTCAGCATGGCCCGTGCAATGGCAATCCGCTGCCGTTCACCGCCAGAAAGATGGCCGCCCGCGCCGCCAACCACCGTATCATATCCTTTTTCAAGCTGCATGATAAAATCATGGCAGCCGCTTTTTTTTGCCACTTCTTCCACTTCCGCATCCGTAGCGTCCATTCTTCCCATGCGGATATTTTCCCGTATCGTATCGTCAAAAAGATAATTGTCCTGTGACACATAGGCGACCTGACGGTTATATTCCTCCAGGGATAAATCCCGGATGTCCACCCCGCCGATTTTAATACTTCCGCCTTTGGTATCCCACAGAGAGGCAATCAACTTGGCAATGGTAGATTTTCCGCTTCCGGAAGGTCCGACCAGCGCATTGACCGTCCCCGCATCCATATGCATATGGATGCCATGCAGGACCTCTTTTTCCTTATAGCCAAAGGTCACATTTTCCAATACCACCGAGTAATCATCAACCTTCTTTAAATCCGTGGATGGACGGCGCAGCTCCTCCCAACACAGCACATCCGTCACTTCTCCCAAAATTGTCCGAAGCTTTCCGATATCATCCGAATATGACATCACCGTGATGAGGGGCGTTATCAGTCCCAACGATAAAATCACACAGAGAACGAAATCGGAGACCATCAGAGAACCGTTCTTCATAAATAATCCGCCGACAGGTACAACGGATATCGCCGTACACGGAAAAAGAACCATGGCAATGCTGAAAAATACATTGCATCGGCGCATCCACTCGATATAACAGTCGGCCCCTTCCTTAGCGGCAATCTTGAATTTCTCATAAGAATTCTGCGCCTTTCCAAAGGCCTTGATAACCTCAATTCCGCCGATATATTCCACCGCCGTATCATTCAATATTTTCGTCTTCGTCACCGTATTTTTAAAACTTTCTTCATATCCAATCATCATGCCCGTATAGGCCAGCAGACCAAGCGGCAGGCTGATTAAGGACACAAGGGCCATTCTCCAGTCAATGACACAAAGATAAATAAACACAGCCACAGGCGCCAGAATATTCGCCGTAAATTCCGGCAAAATGTGGGCCAGCGTCGTCTCGATGCTGTCAATCCGCTCCACAATGATATTTTTAAGCGAGCCCGACGGCGTATCCTTTACCATTCCCAAAGGAACCCTGGCCAGTTTATCACACACCCGTTTCCGTATGTTCCCCAGAACATAAAAAGTCGCTTTATGGGAACAGGTCGTAGAAAGGGCATGGAAAATCACTCTTCCCAACCAAAATACAGCCATAATCAGCCCCATTTGAAGATAAAATCCCCACTCACGGTTCCCGTCAATCAATTCTTTAACCATATTTCCCATGATAATATAAGGGATAATACTGCATGCAACGCCGCATATGGCCAGTAACACACTGGCCGTATAGAGACTTTTACGGGCGCCGGCAAATTCGGCAAGCCAGGCGATAACAGATTTCTCCTTTTCTTCCATTTACGTTTTCCTCCTCTCAAATTAGTTTCACCTAACCCTCAGTTTAATTTAAAGAGAAATCCGTGGATGAATTTCTCCTCAAATTCATTTCTTATTTTTCAAATTGTATATTTAACAGCTCTGACCAGCCCGCCGTACGGAATCTGAGAAATTGGGAAATATATTCCTTCGCTTCCTCCTTTGGCATATCGTGAATGACGACCTCAAAAATCCCCGTAAACAAGCTGCTGGAAATCATATGGACCAGATTTTTATTCAATGGTTCCAATTTATATCCCATCTCTGTCAGCGTTTGAATGTACTTGTAGGTAGACTCGGTCTCCCGTACAGCCAATTGATGAATAAAATTCTCATAACTGGTGCCTTCCGCCCGCATGAGCAGCAATTTGAACGAATCATAATGCGCATAAATATAATCCAGCATCACGGCCACGCAGGCATCCGACATATTTATCATCTGCTCCGTCTGCTCATTTCCCGGGAGTTTTTCAAAATCATCGATGGTATTGTTAAACAGCGCAAGTATATCATCGGCCTGTTCGCCGACCAGGGCGGAAAACAGCGCCTCCTTACTGTCATAGTAACGGTAAAATGCGCCTGTCGTCACCCCGGCATTTTTAACAATATTACGCAGAGAGGCATTCATAAAGCCCTTTTCCATAAACTCCTGTTTTGCTGAATTCAGAATCTTATCCAGTGTACTTTCCTTATCCGACATCACTACCTCCTCGTACCAGAAAAAATAACAGTGTTAGCTAACACTGTTATTATATTCCCTTCCCTATTGTATGTCAATATTAAATTGATTTTTATTTAAGCGCCGGGAAGCGCCCAATCCTGGCTCCGTGTCTGAAGCTCCACCATATGATGGAAGATTCCGTTTTGCTGCATTAGCTGTTCGGGCCTTCCCATCTCGGCAACCCTTCCGCCGGACAGTACAACCACCTTATCCGCCCCCATCACCGTCCGCATACGGTGGGCAATGACAAGGACCGTCTTATCCTGTACCAAACCGGAAATGGCCGTCTGCACAGCCGTTTCATTTTCCACATCCAAAGAAGCGGTCGCTTCATCCAGCAGAATGACCGGAGCGTCTTTTAATAAAGCCCGTGCAAT
>CABUAW010000018.1 GCA_902489645.1 uncultured Lachnospiraceae bacterium
TCGGATGTGTGCGGAGTATTTCTTATATATCCTCCCTGAATATTCGGATTGCGCATCAGGTGCAGGGCTGCGGCGAAGCTTTTTTCCCCTATTTGTGGGAAAATGGCCGGCCGTGCCATACATTGATTATATCGCCGCCGGGAGGCGGAAAAACGACGCTGCTCAGGGATTTCATCCGTCTTTTTTCCAATGGCTTTAAAACCTATCCGGGTCTCAGTGTCAGTCTGGTGGATGAACGCTCGGAGGTCGGCGCCTGTTATATGGGTATACCTCAAAATGATGTGGGGATACGGACAGACGTCATTGTAAATTGTCCAAAGGCCGAAGGAATACGGATGATGATTCGTTCTATGGCGCCTCAAATCGTGGCTTTTGATGAGTTGGGCGGCGCCGGGGATATGGCTGCGGTTTGCGGCGCTGTTCACAGTGGCTGCCGTATTCTTACAACCATCCACGGGAATGATTTTAGCGATGTCAGACAAAGCGGCGGTCAGGAGCTTTTTCAACGGTACGTGTTTCTGGACGATTGGAGACACGCCGGACGGGTGACTCTGATTTTGGACCAGAAGGACCGGATTTTATATAAGGCGGTATGAAATGTGGTGGATGAAATGTATCGGCAGTCTTTTAATTTTCGCAGGCTGCGGTTTTCTGGGGTGGGAAAAGGGCGCGGCCTTTCGGCGCAGGATAGGGCTTCTCAGAGAAATGAATCAAAGTCTGATTTTATTTAAAAGCCTGACGGGAACTTACAGACTTCCCTTAAATATGGTTTTTATGCGGATTAGCGGTCAGACGAAAGGGGTGGTTTCCGATTTTTACCGGAGACTGGCCGGTCACTTTGAACAGCAGGAAAAACCGGAGGGGATGCTTTTGTGGCGGCAGACGGTGGAGGAAATGGGAGCGGTATTTGATGCCAGGGACCGGGAGCTTTTTGAGGGGCTTGGACATTTCATCGGCATACAGGATGTGCATGTTCAGGCGGAGGCCGTGGAAGCCTGTACGGAGGAAATCCGGGAGCGGATTTTAGTTTTGGAGGCAGAGCGGCCGGCCAGAGAAAAAATGTATCAGGTTCTTTCCCTGACCATCGGCGGCTTTCTGGTTATTTTATTCATTTAGAGAGGGGGCGTCTATGTCCATTCAGCTTATTTATAAAATTGCGGCCGTAGGCATCCTGATATCCATTTTGACCCAGGTGCTGAAACATTCGGGAAGAGATGAACAGGCATTTTTGGTCAGCCTGGCCGGACTGATTCTTGTGTTGCTTTGGATTGTTCCCTATATTTACGAGCTTTTTCAGACGGTAGAGCAAATGTTCTCGCTTTGATTGGGGGGATTCGGATGATTAAGATTGCCTGTATCGGATTGATGGCGGTGTTTCTGGCATTAAAGCTAAAAAGCGTCCAGCCCGAATATGCCCTGCTGACAGGGATTGCAGCCTGTGTGGTTCTGTTTGGATTTTCGGTCTCCAAGCTGGAGGTTATATTTGCGGGAATCGAAACAATTCGACAGTATTTGTCCGTAAACAGCGCCTACATTGCTATTATTTTAAAGGTCGTCGGTATTGCCTATATCAGCGAATTTTCGGCGAATTTGTGTAAGGATGCCGGTTATGGCGGGATAGCTTCGCAGATTGAAATGTTTGGCAAGCTGAGTATTCTTGTCATGAGTCTGCCGATTCTTACCACGCTTCTCACCACAATCCAGGAATTTATGGGGGAATGATGGAGGGAAGAAAAAAGAAATACGTCCTGTGTTGGCTTGTGTTGACCCTTCTTTTTTGGGCTGCCGGATGGATGCCCGCCGCCGCAGCGGGGATTGCAGCGGAAAATGTCCGGGGTGGGGACAAAGACGATTTGCTGGATTATGGAGCGGTTCAGGAGGCGGTGGATGAGATGCTTCCCGAATCGGTGCAGATTTCTTTTTCGGAGCTGGCCGGCCAGTTGGCCGAGGGCGATATTCAGGGGGTATTTACGAAACTTAAAGATTATCTGGCGGATGCGCTTTTTTATGAAATCCGAAACAATCGGATAATATTGGTTCAGATGGTTGGAATCGTATTTATCAGCGCCGTATTTACAAACTTTTCTATGGCTTTTTCGAAAACCTTTGTGGCGGAAACCGGCTTTTATCTGACCTATATGGTTTTGTTTTCACTGCTTTTGACGTCCTTTATGACGGCTTCCCGGATGGCTTCCGGACTGATGAGCAATATGCTCAAATTTATGTCTGCTCTGGTTCCCGTGTTTTGTCTGTCAGTGACTTTTACAGGAAATATCCAGACGGGTATCTGGTATCAGCAGGCAATGGTGACGGGAATCACGTTGACCCAGTGGTTGGTTTCCGGATTTATTTTAAGTCTTATCCATATGTATGTACTGATTTCCCTTGTAAATCAGTTGTCAAAAGAAGATTCCCTTTCAAAGTGTGCCGATTTGATAAAAACAGTGGCCGAATGGTCCTTAAAAACAGTTCTTGGAATAATCCTTGGATTACATTTTATACAGAGCCTGGTTATGCCGGCCTTTGACTCTCTGAAAAACGGCTGGGCCATGCGGCTTACATCGGCCGTGCCGGGGGTTGGGGATGCGATGGGAACGGCCGTGCAGACGGTGATTGGCTCGGCAGTCCTTATTAAAAACGGCATCGGCGCCGCCGGGCTTATCCTGCTTGCTTTTTTATTTTTCATACCTGCGCTCAAGCTGGCCGTTATTGTTTTGATGTATCAGCTTGCCCAGGCTATCGTTCAGCCGGTGGCGGACAAGCGGATGCTGACCTGCCTTCACAGTACCGCAGAAGGGGTGCTTCTTCTTTTGAAAGTCCAGGGAATGGTTTTTATCTTGTTTTTCCTGTCCATGGCGATGATGACGGCGGCATCCGGAGCAGTTTTCGGCGGATAGCAGACCGTCCGGGGAGGTGATTGGGCAAAAGAAATGATGGGGATTTTTCGGGAATGGGTTCAAAATGTGGTTGTATTCCTACTGCTCATGACAATGGCGGGGCAATTAATTCCCGACGAAAAATACAAGAAATACATCCGTCTGACAATGGGGCTGTTATTGATTCTGGTTATTTTGCTTCCGCTGTCCAGGCTGACGGGAATGGAGCAGAGCGTTTATCAGAATTTTATTCGGGAGAGCTTTCGGATTTCGGCGGCGGATGCCCGGGCTGGCGAGGAAATTGTGGGGGCGGAGGGGCAATTTGCCGAAGGCTATAAACAGATGATTGAAGAGGAGGTGCGGCTTTATTTTGAAACCAATGCCATGGTATTAAAATACTGTGAATTGGACATGGACAGTGATGTGAACAGCGAAAACTATGGGAAAATTTATAAGATGCGGATAGGAATTTTGCCCAAGGGGCAGGAAATATCAGGTGCGGATGCAGCAGAGGGGACGGCGGGAGATATCTATGTCGGAGAAATCCGTCTGGGTGAAGAAAAAACAGAAACAAACGCATCCCCCGTGCCGGAAGAAAAAATAGAACAGTGGAGACAGGACGTATCGCTTCAGTTTGGAATCAATGTGGAGCAGTTGGAACTGGAGATATTGACATGAAAAAATTTTTGGATATAAAAAATTTAAAATGGAATAAAGAAAGCGCGTTAATTATTGTGCTGGCGGGTATTCTCTGTCTTGTTATCGTCTGGCCGGCGTCCGGCAATTCTTCAAGGAGCGGAGGTTTAAGTCAATCCTTTGGCGGAGGCACGTCTTCGGATGCTTCGGAAGCGGGAAAAAATTCGACAGATTCTTCGGAGGCCGCTCTGAATCTTTATGTGGAGTATCAGGAAGAACGGCTGAAAAGTATTCTGGAACAGATGGACGGCGTGGGGAAAATCCAGGTGATGATTCGGGCAAAAGCGTCTAAGGAATATGTGGTGGAGAAGGATTTGACGACAAGCAGCAGCACTGTCAATGAAACGGATGCCCAGGGCGGAACGAGGCAGAGCAGCGAGGCCGGCAAAAGTGAAAGCTCACTCTATACAAAGGATGGGAGCGGAAATGATGTACCATGGGTCATTAAGGAGCTGGAGCCGGAAATCGAGGGGGTCGTTGTGGCGGCCGAAGGCGGCGGCAATGAAAATGTCGCCAGCGAAATTACTCAGGCGGTTCAGGTTCTATTTAATATTCCCATACATAAAATTAAAGTAGTAAAAATGAAAGGTGAATAAGGAGGGTCCTGTTTGAAGAAGAAAAGTGTCCGAAAAAATCAGGTAATTATTGCGGCCCTGGCGGTGATGATTGTTGTTGCCGGATATTTAAATTTCAAATCCGGCGCCATGGAGGCAAAAGAGTCTTCCGTATTATCCAATGCGGCAGTGGGCGAAGGGGGAGAAACGGCGGCGGACGAGGTTCTGCTTGACCTGACAGAGAATAACATCCAGGAGATTGAAGTGGCGGACGAGGAGGATATGGAGGACTTGGAAAACAGTACGGCGGAAAGCCCGGAGGATGTGGGAGAAGCCGTGCTGACAAGTACGGCGGCCGCACAGAATTTCAGCGCCCAGGCCAAATTAAACCGGGAGCAGATGCGCTCAAAAAATAAGGAAGCATTGATTGAGGTTATCAATAATGAAAATGTTACGGAAGATTTGAAGCAGTCGGCCATGGAAGACCTGATGGACATGACAAACCGCTCCGAAATGGAAGTGGCCGCAGAAAACCTCCTGACGGCAAAGGGCTTTGAAAATTCGGTCGTTAGTCTGACGAAGGATTCCTGCGACGTGGTTGTCTGCCGAGAAAGTCTGACGGAGAGCGAGAGGGCGCAGATTGAAGATATTATCGCAAGAAAAACGGATGTGGGTACAGAAAATGTGGTCATTACAACATTAAATTGATAAATTTCTTTGCAAAAGCATATAATTTTGTTATAATACAAGATAAGAAGCGTTGAGCAAATGGAGGTAGAGACCGATGGCTAAAGAACAGGAAAATACAATGAATTATTCAATACATGATGACCGCGTAATCGGCGAAGTGCAGATTGCGGATGAAGTGGTCGCAATTATCGCGGGACTGGCAGCGACGGAGGTCAAGGGCGTTGCTTCCATGTACGGCAACATCACCAATGAGCTGGTAGCAAAGCTCGGCATGAAGAATCTTTCAAAGGGCGTTAAGATTGAAGTATCCGACGGTAAGGTCAGTGTTGACCTGGCGATTAACCTGGAATATGGTTATAATATTCCGGAAGTCACCGGCGCTGTTCAGGACAGAGTAAAAAGCGCTATTGAAACCATGACCGGACTGAATGTTGAAAATGTAGATATCCGGGTGGCCGGTGTGAATCTGGAAGATGAATAGTCTTTCATGAAGGAGGTAAGGGAATCCGGGCGGAACTCACCGCTTTGACCCCTGGACTGAGATGAGCATAAGTGACGTAGGGTCTTTCTGACACTGCGTCACTTTTACAGTGATAAAGATATGTTTAGGAGGAAACTATGAGCAGACGAGAGTTGCGGGAACATATATTTCGTCTGTTATTCCGCACAGAATTTCATTCGGCGGCGGAGATGACAGAGCAGGAGAATTTTTACCTGGGTGATTTGGGAGAGATATCCGACGGAGACCGAAGCTACATCCAGGGGAAAGTGGATGCCATATGTGAGAAAAAAGCGGATTTGGACGGTCAGATTGACGCGGTGGCCGATAAGTGGAAAACAGAACGGATGACAAAGGTTGACCTGACGGTTATCCGACTGGCCGCCTATGAGATGATTTATGATGAGGAAGTACCTACGGGCGTTGCAATCAATGAGGCCGTGGAGCTGGCCAAACGCTACGGCACGGAGCAGTCGCCGTCTTTTGTCAATGCGGTTTTGGCGAAGCTGGCCTAGGAACGGGCTAAGGTAAAGGAGATAACTCGGTTGAAAAATGTATATTCCGTATCCCAGGTGAATCGGTATATTAAAAGCCTGATTTCCGAGGATTATTTTTTAAGCCGGATTTATGTCCGGGGAGAGGTATCCAACTGTAAATATCACACTTCCGGTCATATTTATTTTACGCTAAAGGACCGGGACGGGGCGATTCCCTGCGTCATGTTTGCCGGCTCACGAAGCGGCCTGAAATTCCGTCTCACCGAAGGGCAGCAGGTCATTGTCCTTGGAAACATCAGCGTTTACGAGCGGGATGGACGATATCAGCTCTATGCCCGGGAGATTGTTATGGAAGGTCAGGGACTTCTTTATCAGCAGTTTGAAGCTCTGAAAAAGGAGCTGGAACGTAAGGGGTATTTTGCACAGGAACATAAGAAGCCTATTCCGGCTTATCCCAAAAAAATAGGCATTGTAACGGCGCGGACCGGAGCGGCCATTCAGGATATGGTGCATATTTCGGCCCGGAGAAATCCCTATGTCCAGTTGATTTTATATCCGGCGACGGTCCAGGGAGAGCAGGCGGCGCCGAGTATCGTAAGGGGCATAAAATATCTGGACGATTATGGCGTGGATATCATCATCGTTGGCCGGGGCGGCGGTTCCATCGAAGATTTATGGGCCTTTAATGAGAAAATTGTGGCGGAAGCCCTTTATCAGTGTAAAACGCCGGTGATTTCGGCGGTGGGACATGAAACGGATTTCACAATTGCCGATTTCGCGGCGGATTTTCGGGCGCCCACGCCTTCGGCGGCGGCAGAGCTGGCCGTTCCGGAATGGTCGGAAATTTTAAGACGGATGGAAGATAGTAAGCGGCGGCTTCGCATGAAGATGGAGGAACGGCTGAACTGGTATCGAAGTGTGACAAACCAGTACGAAAGACAGTTAAAATACGCCAGTCCGGCTTCAAGAATCAATGATTACCGCCAACGGCTTATGTATATGGAGGAACAGTTGGAGCAGCAGATGCAAAAACGGCTGAACGAAGAACGGCATCGTCTGGCAATTTACAGTGAAAGATTGTCGGGGCTTTCGCCTTTAAAGCAGTTGGAACGCGGTTATGCGGCCGTCCGGAAAAAGGATGGACAGGGCGTTTACTCGGCGGCGTCGGCGTCAGTCGGCGAATCTTTGTATGTGCAGTTTTTGGACGGGCATTTAGAAACGACGGTATCTGACGTCCATGTTGAGGGGTCGGCGGCGAGGAATGAAAAAGGAAGTGGGGAAGATGGCAAAGAGTAAGACCTTGGAGACGGCGTTTGCCGAATTGGAAGATTTAATCGGTCGGATGGAGAATAAAGAGACCAGTCTGGAGGAATCCTTTAAATTATATACGTCAGGGATGAAAATGATTAAATACTGCAATGATTCCCTGGATAAAGTGGAAAAGAAGCTAATCGAAGTCAGTGATGAAGAATAGGCTGACGCGAGAGTCAGCGGCGAGGAAAAAATCATGGATTTTAAACAGGAATTGGAAAAAAGAGCGAAAGCGGTAGAAACGATATTGACGGCGTGTTCGCCGAAGGAGGAAGGTTATCAGAAAACGATATTTCAGGCGATGAATTACAGCCTGATGGCTGGGGGAAAAAGACTGCGCCCAATGCTGATTCAGGAGACTTACCGACTGTTTGGCGGCAGCCATGAGGCAGTGATTCATCCGTTTATGGCGGCGATTGAAATGATACATACCTATTCGCTGATTCATGACGATTTGCCGGCATTGGATAATGACGATTACCGGAGAGGAAGAAAGACGTCCCATGTTGTTTTTGGAGAGGCTATGGCGATTCTGGCCGGGGACGCCCTGTTAAATTATGCCTTTGAGACGGCTTCAGGGGCTTTTGATTTGGCGGAGAATACGGAAGAATTCAAAAGTGTCGCCAAAGCGATGCAGATTCTGGCGTCCAAACCGGGAATTTACGGAATGATTGGCGGTCAGGTTGTGGATGTGGAGCGGGAAGGACAGCCGCTGGATAAGCCGGTGCTGGACTTTATTCATGAGATGAAAACAAGCGCGTTGATTGAATGTTCCATGATGATTGGAGCCGTATTGGCCGGAGCAGATGAAGCTTCTTTGAATAAAGTGGAGCGGATGGCCAAAAATATTGGTATCAGCTTCCAGATTCAGGATGACATCCTGGATGTGACGGGAACCCTGGAGGTTCTCGGAAAACCGACACATAGTGATGAAAAGAATCATAAAACGACCTACGTGACACTGTTTGGCATTGACGGTGCGATGGCGGAAGCGGAACGGTTTTCAGATATAGCCATAGATTTACTGAGAGAAATGTCGGAAGAGAAGGGCATGGAGAATCCGTTTTTGGCGGAATTGATATGCCAGCTTGTACACAGAGAAAAGTAAGCGGGTGAGTAGGAGCATGTCAGGGATATTAGAGCAAATTAAACAGGCAAATGATATAAAAAAAATTGACCCGTCCCAGTACGGTATTCTGGCGGATGAACTCAGGGATTTTATCATTCATTCCGTCAGTGAGACGGGCGGTCATCTGGCCTCAAATCTGGGTGTTGTCGAATTGACGATGGCCCTCCATCTTTGTCTGGATTTACCAAAGGATAAAATTATCTGGGATGTGGGACATCAGTCCTACACGCATAAAATTTTGACAGGACGAAAAGAGGAGTTTGCCGGATTGCGTTCCTATGGCGGAATGAGCGGTTTTCCGAAGCAGAGGGAGAGTCAGTGCGATGCTTTTGATACCGGCCACAGCTCCACATCGATTTCAGCGGCCCTCGGGTATGTGCGGGCCAGGGAACTGACCGGAGGGGATTATTCTGTCATGGCTGTCATCGGCGACGGCTCTCTGACCGGGGGTATGGCCTATGAAGCATTGAATAATGCGGCGCGTCTGGACACAAATCTGATAATTATTTTAAATGACAATAAAATGTCCATCTCGGAAAATGTGGGTGGAATGAGCAAGTATTTGAACCGGATTCGGACGAATGAAAACTACGGAGAGTTTAAATCCGATGTGGAAACGGCGCTTCGCCGGATTCCGGGGATTGGCGATTCCGTGGCCCGGGGGGTGAAGCGCTCCAAGGATTCTCTGAAACAGTGGTTGATACCGGGCGGCTTTTTTGAAGATTTGGGTATTGAATATATCGGACCGGTAGACGGTCACAACATGAATCAGCTTCTCAGGGCAATCAAGACGGCCCAGAAGGAGAAACAGGCGGTCATCGTCCATGTGATTACCCAGAAAGGGAAGGGATATAAGCCTGCGGAGGCCCATCCTTCCGAATTCCACGGTGTGGGGAAATTTGACGTTAAAAGCGGAGAGATAGCAAAAAGCCCGAATATGACCTATACGGAAGCCTTTTCAAAGGCCATCCAGTATCTCGGTACAAAGGATGAACGGGTTGTGGCCGTCAGTGCGGCCATGCCGACCGGGACAGGGCTGACAAAATTTGCCAGACGGTTCCCGAACCGCTTTTTCGATGTGGGTATTGCGGAAGAGCATGCGGTTACCTTTGCCGGCGGCCTGGCGGCCGGCGGCCTGAAGCCTTATGTAGCCATATACTCGTCCTTTTTTCAGAGAGCCTATGACCAGATTATTCATGATGTCTGTATCCCGGACCTGCCGGTGACCTTCTGTGTCGACCGGGCGGGGATTGTGGGCGCTGACGGAGAAACTCATCAGGGCATTTTGGATTTGTCATTTTTTGCGTCGATTCCGGGAATGACCATCTGTGCGCCGAAGAATAAATACGAACTGTATGATATGATGAAGTTTTCTTTGAATTTTGGTCATCCGCTGGCCATTCGTTATCCTCGGGGCGATGCCTTCGAAGGCGAGCGGCAGCACCGGGCGCCGATTGTCTGTGGAAAGAGCGAATGGCTTTATGAAGGCGAACAGGTGGCGCTTGTGGCTGTCGGCAGTATGGTGGAAACGGCCATCCAGGTAAAAGAATATCTGGCGGAGTCCGGTCTTCCTGCGACGGTGATTAACGCCCGGTTTATCAAGCCTCTGGATACGGACATGCTGGATGCGCTTGCCGAGAAGCATAACATGATTGTAACCATGGAGGAAAATGTCATTCGGGGCGGTTTTGGCGAAGCCGTATCGGATTATTATATGACGAAGGGACTTCCGGTATTTGTCAAACATATCGGCATCCCGGATGTATTTGTTGAACACGGTACGGTGACCCAGTTGAAAACATCCATGGGGATGGACCCGTGGGCCATATCCGCAAAGATTTTATCTGAGGTATTGTTATGAAAAAGAGACTGGATGTACTTTTAGTGGAACGCCGTCTGGCTGATTCCCGTGAAAAGGCGAAAGCCATTATCATGACCGGAAATGTCTTTGTCAACGGGCAGAGGGAGGATAAGGCCGGAACCACCTTTGAGGAGGAGAAGGCGGCCATTGAAATTAAGGGGCATACAATGAAATATGTGAGCCGGGGCGGTTATAAGCTGGAAAAGGCCATGGATGTTTTTGGCGTGGACGTCCGGGATAAGGTGTGCATGGATATCGGTTCATCCACCGGAGGTTTTACCGACTGTATGCTTCAAAACGGTGCGGTAAAGGTTTTCGCCGTGGATGTGGGCCGGGGACAGCTCGACTGGAAGCTGCGTCAGGATGCACGGGTTGTCAGCATGGAAAAGACGAATATCCGGTACGTGACCCCGGAAGATATCGGAGAAGCTGTAAATTTTGCATCGGTGGATGTTTCTTTTATATCGCTGGCCCTGGTATTGCCTGCGGCCAGAGCCCTTTTGACAGAGGACGGCCATATGGTATGCCTTATTAAACCTCAGTTTGAGGCCGGACGGGATAAGGTTGGCAAAAAAGGGGTTGTCCGGGATAAGGCGGTACATATTGAGGTGATTGAAAAAGTCATTGGCATTGCCGACGGGCTTCATTTCAAGGTGCTGGGGCTGGACTATTCACCGATTAAGGGGCCGGAAGGAAATATTGAGTATTTGATTTATCTTGAAAAACGACCGGAGAATGAGACGCCGGTTCATGAACCGGTAGATGTGAAACAGGTGGTGGAGCAGTCCCATGCTTCACTGTGACAGGAGAGACGGATGGATAAATTTTTAATTGTGACAAATCAGGACAAAGACAGGGAACTTCGGGTTACAAAGGAGATTAAACACTATATTGAATCCAGGAATTGTATCTGTCATCTGGCGGAGCCGCTGGCAGGTACGGACCCGCTTCAGACCGGATATACGGATATGAGTAAGCTTCAGGAGGACGTGGACTGCGTTATTGTTCTCGGAGGCGACGGTACGTTTATCCAGACGGTCCGCGATTTTGCGGGACTGGATATCCCGTTGGTCGGCGTCAATATGGGAACCGTGGGTTTTTTGGCGGCGATAGATGTGGACGGTATCCATGACGGTATCGATGCTCTGATTGACGGAAAATTTACCGTACAGCAGCGTATCATGCTTCTCGGCCAGGTTTACCGGGAAGGCCGGCGGCTTCAGAAAAGCATTGCCTTTAATGATGTGATTGTGACCCGTTCCGGTTTCTCCCGATTGGTAGAATTAAAAATTTATGTCAATGACCAGCTATTGGATATTTATGCTGCCGACGGAGTGATTGTTTCCACGCCGACGGGTTCGACGGGGTATAACCTTTCGGCCGGCGGCCCGGTGGTTTTCCCGGAAACGGAAATGATGATTATTACGCCGATTTGTCCCCATTCTCTGTCAGCCCGCAGCGTTGTCGTTTCGGCCCAGGCAAAGATTCGGATTGAAATTGGACGGCGGCGGAAAACCCAAAAGGAGGAAGCGCTTGTCACCTATGACGGTCAGACGGTATGGGAACTGGAATCCGCAGATGTGGTGGAGGTCGTTCAGGCAAGCACTAAGGTACCGATTGTAAATATACGTCAGAAAAGCTTCTGCGATATATTACGTAATAAAATGAAAAATGTATAATAATGCGGAAGGGAAGTGTTAAATTTGAAATCAAAACGGCATACAAAAATTTTGGAATTAATCGATAAATATGATATTGAGACCCAGGAAGAGCTGGCGGACCGATTAAATGAAAGCGGATTTTCGGTAACTCAGGCCACGATTTCCCGGGATATCCGCGAGCTTAAATTATCTAAGGTTTCAGGCAGTAACGGACGTCAGAAGTATGTCGCTTTCATAAAACCGACGATGGAAATGACAGATAAGTATTCCAGAGTTTTAAAAGAAGGTTATGTATCAAAAGAGGTCGCCACAAGCATGATTGTCATTAAGACAGTGACGGGGATGGCAATGGCGGTGGCCGTGGCGATTGACCATATGGAGCTTCCGGGGGTGGTTGGCTGCATCGCAGGAGATGACACAATTATGTGCGCTCTTCGCAGTAATGAGGACGCCCATATGGTTATGGAAAAAATTAATCAGATGTTGAAATAGGGGAAAATATGCTTTTAAATGTACATGTGAAAAATCTGGCATTAATTGACGAGGTTGAGATGAACTTTGAAAATCATCTCAATATTTTGACCGGCGAGACCGGCGCCGGCAAATCGGTCCTTATGGGAGCGGTGAATATGGCGTTGGGTGGCCGGGTGTCTAAGGACATGATTCGAAAAGGGGCGGATTATGCCCTGGCGGAGCTGTTCTTTTCCGTATCAGATAAACGGGTGCTGGAGACATTGGAGGCAATGGAGATTCCGGTGGCGGACGATTCGGTCGTCATATCCCGCCGCATGACTTCGGGCCGTAGCGTGAGCCGGATTAACGGGGAAATCGTTTCCGCCGCCGATGTGCGCCGGGCCGGACAGCTTTTATTGGATATTCATGGCCAGCATGACCATCAGTCCCTGTTGGATAAGTCCAGACATTTGACGATTCTGGACCGTTTTATCCGGGAACCGTTGGGTGACAAAAAGGAAAGGCTGGCAAAAGCTTACCAGGAATACATCCATTGGAAGGATGTTTACGAAAATCAGGCGATGGACAATGAACAGCGTCTGCGTCAGATGTCTTTTATTGAATTTGAAGTGGAAGAAATTGAAAATGCCCGGCTGATGGTTGGTGAAGATGAGCAGCTTGAGGCCGATTACCGGAAGATGTCCCACGGACGTCAGATTATTGAGGGACTTTCCCAGGTCCATCAGTGGACCGGCTATGACAATAGTTCTTCGGCGGGAGAACAGCTTGGCCGGAGCCTTAAAAATTTCTATAATCTGGAAGACTTTGACCCGGAGCTTGGCGTGCTTCGGGAGCAATTGGAAAATATTGAAAGTCTGTTAAATGATTTTAACCGGGATTTATCCGGATATATGGATACACTATCCTTTGATGAACAGGATTTCAGAGATACAGAGGAACGGTTGGACTTAATCCATCGGTTAGAAGCAAAATACGGGGCAACGATTGAAGATATTTTGGAATATCAGAGGGAAAGGCAGGCCGAGCTTGACCGGCTAAAGGGCTATGATGACTGGCTTTCTGATGTGAAGACAAAGCTTTCGTCCAGTGAAAAGACGTTAAAAGCATTATCGGAGGAAGTCAGCGGTATCCGTAAAAAATATGCGGCCGTTTTAGAAAAGCAAATGGAAGAATCTTTGAAGGATTTAAATTTCCTGCAGGTCCGTTTTCAGATAAAAATCGCACCTCTGGGTAAGTATACAAAAAACGGCAGCGACGACGTAGAATTTCTTGTGTCCACGAATCCGGGCGAGGATGTAAAACCGCTTGGACAGGTGGCTTCCGGCGGTGAGCTTTCGAGAATCATGCTTGGCATTAAATCGGTGCTTGCTGAAATAGACGAGATACCAACCTTGATTTTTGATGAGATTGATACGGGAATCAGCGGCCGGACAGCGCAAAAGGTGGCCGAAAAGATGGCTTACATCGGAAGAAACCATCAGGTGTTGTGTATTACACATTTACCGCAGATAGCGGCGATGGCCGACAGCCATTATCTTATTGAAAAAACAGCGGAAGATAACCGGACAGAAACCCGTATTCGGGAGCTTTCGAAGGAAGAACAGATACGTGAAGTCGGGCGTTTGATGGGCGGTGTGGAAATTACCCAGACCATCTTAGACAGCGCCGATGAAATGAAAAAAATGGCAGAACAGTTTAGAAAAACCTGTTTGAAAAAATAAATATGTCACATACTATGAAGGATGTACGCAGCTCGTATATCCTTTATTTTTTTGTATGGAGGCGATAGGATGAATCGGAAAAAGTACCGCAGGTGGCTCATTATTGTGTTTATCATTTATCTCTGCGTTTTTTTGTATTATCTTTCTTATACCATCCACACATCCATACCGGATGTCTGGAAAATGACGGTAGGGAAGGAAGAAACACTGGACTTTAATCTGCCTTTGATCATGCAGGCCGATGGAGAAAGCCGTGCGGCGGCCAGTATCAATGGTGAAAAAGTACCCTCAAATCAAATACATCTGGATTTAAATGAACCGGTATCTGTCAATATGGAAGAAAAAGGCACTTATCATTTTTCATTGAAATGGATGGGGTTTCATTTAAAGGATGTGGAGGTCGATGTTGTCGATGAAATGAAGCTAATGCCGCTGGGAATGCCGGTGGGGATTTATATACGGACGAAAGGCGTCATGGTTCTCGGCACCGGAGCGGTGACCACCTATGACGGCGACCGGGTGGAACCGGCCGAGGACGTTTTGCAGAGCGGCGACTATATTATGGCACTGGGCGATGAAGAAATTCAATCCATCGATGATTTGACAGAGACTTTGGAAAACTGGAATGGCGGGGATATGCTCTTGAAAGTTTTGAGAAATGACGAAGAAATCGAGGTACGGGTAACTCCGGTCAGAACAGAGGATTCCAAATATAAAATCGGCGTATGGATACGCCAGGATGCCCAGGGAATCGGAACCCTCAGTTATGTGGATTCGGAAAACCATTTTGCGGCGCTGGGGCACAGCATTACCGATGTGGATACCAGTCAGAAAATTGACATCAGCGGCGGACGCCTTTATCAGTCCAATATTTTATCTATTGTGAAGGGACAGAATGGCGTACCCGGGGAAATGGTTGGAAATATTGATTATAAGCATGGTCAGATTCTTGGCCGGATTGAAACCAATAACGATAACGGTATTTTCGGGACATTGTCCGATGACGTCCGGCTCTATGATGAAAGCCAGGCGCTGCCTGTGGGTTTCCGGCATGAGGTGAAAAAGGGCGAGGCCGTCGTCCGGTGCTGTGTCGATGGGGAAGTAAAGGATTATACGGTGGAAATTGAAAGTCTGGAATTGGGAGGCTCGGGTAAAAACAGAGATATGGTCATAAAGATTACCGATGAAGCTTTGTTGAATACGACCAACGGCATTGTCCAGGGAATGAGCGGTTCACCCATTATTCAGGACGGAAAAATTATCGGCGCTGTGACCCATGTTTTTGTCAATGATTCTACCAGGGGCTATGGAATTTTTATCGAACACATGCTTGACCATTGAGGGGATGGCATAGGTGATTCCATTGGCAATCCGGGCATATGTCCGGACGTTTTCCCACATTGAGAATATTGTTATATACCAGGGATTCGAAATCGGACCATGACAAAATGCATCCGGGTTCAAGATGGCAATATTTTAAAACGAGAGTATCATATTGTTTTACTTTGCCGGCATTTTCACATTGATTTGATTGGTTGTGAGGACAGGCTGAACATATATCATCTGCCGCATCGATAACGCGGATTTGAGGATTTTTCTCCAAATCTGCTTTTATCTGCGCCATGTGCCGGGTAAAATCAGAACTGTAGCCTTCGCCTTTAAAAAAGCTCAGGCACATCCCATGATGTGCCCGTATATCATATGCAGAACTCATAATTTAGCCGCCTTTGAAATCTGATTACTCAATAGGAGGGCCAGAGCGATTTTAATTAAGTCGGGAATAATAAATGGAATAACACACCATCCCAAAACAGCGGACAAACCGATAGCGCCCACATTTTTTGCATATACAACCATGAACCAGACGGAACCAAAGGCATAGCAGACAATCAGGGCCAGAATCATGGCAATGGCCCGCGCCCAGAAATTTTTTCCAATGATTTTTTCAAGAGCCCACATAAGGAGGGCAGAGAATATAAAGCCGATGATGTAACCGCCGGTATTGCCGATTAAAACACCGATTCCGCCGCTGAAACCGGCAAATACCGGAATACCGACGGCGCCGAGCAGTACATATACAATAACGGAAAGGGTTCCGCGTTTTCCGCCCAAAAGGCCGACGGAAAGAAAAACAGCAAAGGTCTGCAGGGTAAACGGTACGATGGTTGGAACGGATATCCATGAGCAGATGGCGATAAGGACGGCAAACAGTCCGATGTAGGCCATATCCAGAGTTGTTATTTTTGCGGATGTTGATGATGTCGTTGAAGTCATAATATTCCTCTCTTTCTGCCGTCAAATCGCGGCGTACACTATAAAAACTTTGAAAAGCATATCATGATATGAAACAAATGTCAACTTAAAAAATGAAAGTGGTTGACAAATAAAACGCCAAAATTTTACAGGATTACGACGATTGTCCTTTTGCCGTATAAGGAAGAAGTCGGCAGCGGCAGCGTTTCAGTTATGGACTCGGCGTATATCGATGCAGTGCAATATTTGTCGACGAATTGTGGGTTAAAAGGAATTGTGAGAAACAAGAAAAAATGATAGAATCCTACTGTGGAACAATCGTGTTGCAGGGTGGATGGCCTCTATTCTACATAGAATGGGGGTGATGCAGATGAACAATCATCATTTTGATTTCAAAGACCTTATGGCTTTTGGTATGTTTGTTCTTGCATTGCTTACATTCGTTTTTGCGTTTTGTAAGTAGCTTTACATAGAAACACCACCCTGATACTTTGACGAGTTTAGGTGGCGTTTCTGTCATTCTTATAGGGTCAACCCCTTGTGGGCGGTTGTTCCTTCTATATTTGCAGTATAGCATTAAAACTATGTCTTGACAAGGTTTTTTCAGATGTTTATAATAAAGGCAACGCGTTGATGAGACGAGTAAGATATGAAACATCACAGAGAGGGACCGGGCGCTGGAAGGGTCCTGTTGGGAAATATCTGAAAACTACCTCGGAGTGGCTCTAATCAAGTCCGGTGATTCCGTTATCAATCCTAATGAAGTGGTTTAATGTATACCGCAGAGGCGCATTGGAATGAACAGGCGTATACAAGCAGGTATATGAAACAAAAAGGGTGGAACCGCGAGAAGAACTCGTCCCTTTCTATCAGGCAGATGATAGAAAGGGACTTTTTATTTTCTGTCTGAATTAGAGATAAAGAATTGACGAAGGGAGAAAAATAAGATGAAAGTAACATTGAAAGACGGCTCTGTAAAAGAGTATGCACAGCCGATGTCGGTCATCGACATTGCAAAGGATATTTCCGAGGGACTGGCCCGGGCGGCCTGTGCCGGTGAATTAAACGGTGAGGTTGTGGATTTACGTACCGTCATTGACAGTGATTGTGAATTGAACATTTTGACATTTGAGTCGGAGGGTGGGGCAGCCGCTTTCCGTCATACGACGTCCCATATTATGGCCCAGGCTCTGAAACGTCTTTATCCGGAGGCCAAACTGGCTATCGGACCTTCCATCGCTGATGGCTTTTATTATGATATTGACAGCGAAACACCGCTGACCGCCGACGATTTGACAAAAATTGAAGCGGAAATGAAGAAGGTTGTTAAAGAAGCATGGCCGATTACCCGTTTTACAAAGAGTAGGGATGATGCGATTGCTTATTTTAAAGAAAAGGATGAGCCGTACAAGGTTGAATTGATTGAAGATTTACCGGAGGATGCCGAAATCAGCTTTTATCAGCAGGGCGAATTTGTAGACCTCTGTGCAGGCCCGCATCTGATGACAACAAAGCCTGTAAAAGCTTTCAAATTAACCAGTCTGGCCGGCGCTTATTGGCGTGGAAGTGAGAAAAATAAAATGCTGACACGTATTTATGGTACGGCATTTACAAAAAAAGCGGATTTGGAAGAGCATTTGGCCCGTATCGAAGAGGCTAAAAAGCGTGACCACCGTAAGCTCGGCAAAGAGCTTGGCCTCTTTATGATTCGTGAGGAAGGTCCGGGATTCCCATTCTTCCTGCCAAAGGGTATGGTTCTTAAAAACACTCTGCTGGATTACTGGAGAGAGC
Organism: uncultured Lachnospiraceae bacterium; assembly: GCA_902489645.1. Taxonomy (GTDB): domain Bacteria; phylum Bacillota; class Clostridia; order Lachnospirales; family Lachnospiraceae; genus Frisingicoccus. Next base: position 18,014 of record CABUAW010000018.1, read on the forward strand.
TTCACCGCAAAAACGGCTATGTGGAAGTGTCCACCCCGATTATTTTAAGCCGTCATCTGTGGGAGAATTCCGGTCATTGGGACCATTATAAAGACAATATGTACACAACAGTGATTGATGATACGGACTTTGCAGTGAAACCGATGAACTGCCCGGGCGGTATGCTTGTGTACAAGTCTGAACCACATTCCTATAAAGATTTGCCGCTTCGTGTCGGTGAGCTTGGACTGGTACACCGCCATGAAAAATCCGGTCAGCTTCATGGTCTGATGCGTGTGCGCTGCTTTACCCAGGATGATGCGCATATCTTCATGACACAGGAGCAGATTCGTCAGGAGATTAAAGGTGTGGCTCGACTGATTGATGAAGTTTATAATCTTTTTGGATTTAAATACCATGTGGAACTCTCTACACGTCCGGAAGATTCCATGGGCAGTGATGAGGATTGGGAAATCGCAACCGATGGACTTAAGGGCGCTCTGGAAGACCTTGGTCTTGATTATGTCGTTAATGAAGGCGACGGCGCATTCTATGGACCGAAGATTGACTTCCATCTGGAAGATTCCATCGGAAGAACATGGCAGTGCGGTACGATTCAGTTGGATATGCAGATGCCTCAGCGTTTTGATTTGGAATACACGGGAGCGGACGGCGAGAAACATCGTCCGGTAATGATTCACCGTGTGGCCTTTGGTTCCGTAGAACGATTCATTGGTATCTTAATCGAACATTTTGCGGGAGCATTCCCAACATGGCTTTCACCGGTACAGGTAAAGGTTCTGCCGATTTCCGATAAACATATGGATTATGCCCAGAACGTACTGGCTCAGTTAAATGAAGCCGGTATCCGTGCTGAAATCGATACGCGTGCTGAGAAAATCGGTTATAAGATTCGTGAAGCAAGACTTCAGAAGATTCCTTATATGCTGGTTGTCGGAGCTAAGGAGGAAGAAGAAAAAACGGTTTCTGTGCGCAGCCGTTTCAAAGGCGACGAGGGACAGAAAGATTTGCAGACATTTATTGCAGATATTCTGGAAGAAATCCGTACAAAGGAGATTCGTCAGGTAGAAGAAGAAGCCTGAGATATTTATTTGCAGGCCGCGGCCGCAGATGGCGGCGGACGGACCTGAAATTTGTCTGAAAAAGAGAATTATTTCGGAAGTGATTTCCGCAATAATTCTCTTTTCTTTTATTTATTCAGAAATTATATGATTGCGTATAATGGCCCGGATGCTGTCATTCAGATAAGGCTTTAATTCCTCAAAGGACATAGGGTCATTTTCAAGAATTGTGCTGTAGGATGTGGAGCTTACAAGCTCAATGATTAAAAACAGCATGGTATCCGGCGCACGCAGGCGGATATTCTCATCATTTGAAAGAAGCTTTTGATAAATGCTGTAGGCGCTGGAGGTTTCATCGGGAGAAGTGGTTGTTATCGCACGGCGGAAAATTCCCCAGCTCAGATTTTTGGAAATGAATCGAAGCACCGGCTTGTTTTTCTTCATGTAATCCAGAACATAGTCGACGATAAAAATGATTTTGTCTTCGAAAACCGAAATCTGACTGGCTTCCATCGCCTGATAGGCGTCCTTAAACAGATGATTCGCCGTCTTTGATATCAGTTGGTCGCGAATATGGTACTTGTCCGTAAAATAAAGATAGAACGTGCCTTTCGCCACACCGGCTTTTTTGGCAATATCACTGATGGAAGTTTTTTCGATGCCCTGATTTAGAAATAATTCATATGCATTTTTTAAAAGAGCTTCCAGCTTCTGTTGTTTATTATCTGCTGCTTTCCCCATATTTCCCCCTCTTTTTCTCTTAGATAATCTGATTATAAAATAAAAATGACCAAAAGTCAAATTTTTTAAAAAAGAATATTGACTATTGGTCATTTTTGGAGTATAGTAGTCGCAGAATAAAAATGACCAAAAGTCAAAAAATGAAAGGATGGATACAGCATGGTGAAATTGAGGAAAAAAATTGTAAAATACCGGCTTGCAATTCTCATCATTGGATTTTTACTTTTGATTCCTTCGGCTATGGGGTATTTTAAGACAAAAGTTAATTACGATATTCTGTACTATCTACCGGATAATATCGAGACGATGGTTGGTCAGGATATACTGATGGATGAATTTGGCAAGGGCGCCTTTGCCATGGAGATTGTGGAAGGCATGCCGATGAAAGATGTGGCAAAGGTCAAAGAAGAAATCGAAGCCGTTGACGGGGTGGCCGAGGTCATCTGGTATGATTCTATAATGGACCTTTCGGTGCCAATCGAAATGCTTCCGGAAGATTTGAAAAATGTATTTAATACGGATAATGCCACGCTGATGGCCATTTTCTTTGAGGACACGACGTCGGCCGACAGTACGATGAACGCAATTGAACAGATTCGTAAACTTACCAATGACCAGTGTTATCTCAGCGGTATGTCGGCTGTGGTTACGGACATTAAAAATCTGTCGGATAAGGAAATGCCGATTTATGTATTGATTGCGGTAATCATGACCTGTATTGTATTGGCGGTCTTTATGGATTCCTGGCTGATTCCGGTATTTTTTATGCTGAGTATCGGCATGGCCGTTGTTTACAATCTGGGAACCAATGTGTTCCTCGGAGAAATATCCTATATAACGAAAGCCTTGAGTGCGGTGCTTCAGCTTGGCGTAACGCTGGACTATTCGATTTTCCTGTGGCACAGCTATAAGGAAAATCAGGAGCGTTTTCCGGAGGATAAGGAGAGGGCCATGGCCCATGCCATATCCAATACTTTTTCTTCGGTTGTGGGCAGCTCCGTAACGACTGTGGCCGGTTTCATTGCCCTGTGCTTTATGAGCTTTACCCTTGGACGGGATATGGGCATTGTTATGGCCAAAGGCGTTGTCTTTGGCGTTATAAGCTGCGTGACGATTTTGCCGTCCTTTATTTTAATTTTTGATAAAGCCATTGAAAAGACTTCCCATCGGGCCTTGTCGCCAAAGGTGGATAAGTTATCTGATTTTATTACGAGACATTATAAAATATTTATCGGAGTGTTCATTATTGTATTGATTCCTGCCCTGTATGGTTATCAGAATACGAAGGTCTACTATAATCTGGACGCCACATTACCAAAATATCTCGAGAGTATCCAGGCCAATGATAAACTGTCCGGTAACTTCGATATGAATGCAACGCATATGGTATTGGCCAGTGCGGATTTATCTTCCAAGGAAGGAAAGGCCATGCTGGATGAAATGTCCGATGTGGATGGCATTCGTTTTGCTCTGGGACTTGACAGCGTCCTCGGCTCGGCCATTCCGAGGGAAGTCATACCGGAGGATTTGACCGAGGCGCTGAAGAAGGAGAACTGGCAGTTAATATTAGTTCAGTCCGAGTACAAGGTGGCGTCGGATGAAGTCAACCGCCAATGTGAAGAATTAAATGCGATTATTAAAAAATATGATTCGAAGGCCATGCTGATTGGCGAAGCGCCGTGTACAAAAGATTTGATTACGATTACAGATAAGGATTTTAAGGTCGTTAATGCGGTTTCTATCGGAGCGGTCTTTTTGATTATTCTGTTTGTGTTTAAATCGATTTCATTGCCGGTGATTTTGGTCGCCGTGATTGAGTTCGCCATTTTTATTAATTTGGGAATTCCATGTTATACGGGTACCGAATTACCGTTCATCGCTTCCATTGTTATAGGAACCATACAGCTTGGCGCCACAGTGGATTATGCGATTCTGATGACGACGCGATACAAGAAAGAGCGGTGTCTGGGGAAAGAGAAGAAAGAAGCGATTCAAATTGCTCTTTCTACGTCGATAATATCGGTAATTGTTTCCGCATTCGGATTTTTTGCAGCAACCTTCGGTGTTGGCCTTTACTCAGATATTGATATGATTTCATCTTTATGTACGTTGATGGCCCGCGGAGCGATTATCAGTATGTTTGTTGTTATTTTCATTTTGCCGTCCATGTTGATGGTATTTGACAGGGTTGTTTGTGCGACAACGAAGGAAATGAGAGGAATTAAGTTCATAGGAGGTCATAATCATGAAAAATAAAGATTATCAGAAAATATTCGCCATGGCGCTGACGGCTGTATTAACTGCAGGCAGCATCGCAAGCGTATCAATGCCGGTATGGGCTTCGGAAACCCCGGCCGGGATTTTGGGAGTGCAGGCGGTTCAGGTTATTGCGGCGGAGGCCGAAAAAAATGAGAGTGAAGAAGTAAAAGCTGTGAAGGATGAAACGGTGTATGTAAAATTGGACGCTTCGGGAAAAGTGACATCGGTAACGGTGTCCGACCAGCTTAAAAATGTGACCGGATTAAAAAGCATTGAAGATGTTTCAGATTTGAAAGATATTGAAAATGTGAAGGGGGAAGAGGGCTTTACCCAAAGCGGAGGAAAGCTTACCTGGAACGGCGAAGGCAAAGATATCGTTTATCAGGGAACAACGGAAAAACAGCTTCCGGTAGGTATCCGGGTGACTTACACACTGGATGGCAAGGAAATCAGCGCCGATGCGCTTGAAGGAAAAAGCGGTCATTTGAAAATACGCTATGAATATGAAAATACGACGGAAGAGGGCAGTGGCTCCTATACGCCGTTTTTAATGGTCACCGGTTTGATTCTAAATACGGAAAAATTTTCAAATGTGACGATTGAAAACGGAAAGCTCGTGTCCGACGGGGACAGAGATTTGGCTATTGGAATGGGAATACCGAAAATGGAGGCGGCATTGAATGTGTCGGACCTGGATATTCCGGATTATTTCGTTCTCGAGGCAGATGTAAAGGACTATGAAACCATCGAAGGGATTACAGTGGCTACAAATGAAGTTTTCAATTCGATAAGCAGCGACAGCTTTGACAGTCTGGAAGACCTGGAAGGCTCCATGGACCAGCTTCAAAGCGCTTCAAATCAGTTAGTCGATGGCTCCGGTCAGTTAAAAACCGGACTGGATACTTTACTTTCCTCTTCAGGGACTTTGGTTGACGGAATTTCGCAGTTGGCCGATGGCGGCGACGCTATTGAAGCGGGCACCGAAACTCTGGTCAGTGGTGTCGGTCAGCTTTCCGAAGGCGGTAAAACTCTGGCCGGAGGCACCTCTCAACTGGCAGCCGGAGCTAAAAATTTGAGCGACGGAGCTTCGCAAGTAGCGAACGGAGCCAGTGCGGCCTATACAAGTACGGCAAACCAGCTTCTCCCGGGAGTTCAGCAGCTTTATGACGGCGTGACAGGGATGCAGTCCCAGGTGTCGAGCGGAATCAGCCAGCTTTCCGGCGGTACCAGTCAATTGAAAGGCGGTATAGAGGCCGCTGCAGCCGGAGCCGCCCAGTTGGCCGCAGGTATTGAGGCTGTCGGGGCCAATGCCGGTGATTTAAGCAGCGGTATATCCGGTGCGGCCGCCTCCTGTGCAGAAATTTCAGCCGGAGCGCAGAATCTGGCGGATACTTTATCGGCGGCCAGTGTAGATAACAGTGACTTAATTGCCGCAGTGGAATCTCTGAGAACCGAAGAGAACAGCGCAACTGTTGACGCGATTATTGGTGGCCTGTATGCGAAGGCAGATGGGGTCAACGGTGCATTTGCAAACGCAGCGGCGGTGGCCGGAACAATTGCAGAGGGAAATCGTGCATTAAGCGAGGGCTTAAATACGGCGGCAGCCGGTGCGGAAGCATTATCCGAAGCCATTAACGGTGATGTTAAAAATGGTGCTTATGCGTTGAGCAGCGCATTAAATGAAGATTTGTCCAGCGGAGCCGCCCAGTTGGATGCGGGTGTCGCACAGATGGCCGGACAAATAAATGATGGAACATCCCAGTTGGTTTCAGGAACGGGTGCTTTGTTAAGCGGAACGAAAGAACTGAATGAAGGATTGGGTACTCTGGCCGACGGCGCTGCCCAGGTCAGCGAGGGAAGCAGTACATTAAGTGAAAATATGAAAACGGCCGATGACGGAGCGCAGACATTGGCGGCCGGATTGGAAACCCTGCTTGAAGGCGCCTCAAATCTTCAGGCCGGAGCGGTCATTTTGAATTCCGGCCTGGGAACACTGCAGTCGGGTTCCGGAGAACTGATTGACGGTGTAAAACAGCTTGACAATGGGGCGGCCGAATTAAACAGCGGAATGATTCAGTTTAATCAGGAGGGTATCCAAAAACTGGTCGATGCATTTGACGGAGACGTGGAGAGTATGCTGGATAATTTGAACGAAATTTTGGACGCATCAAAAGAATACAATAATTTTTCAGGCATTTCGGATAATATGGACGGTGAAGTGAAATTTATTTTCATTACAGACAAATAAAAGATAGATATTTTTTGAAAATGGTGCTATAATTTAGACAAAATCAATGTTAGGAGGCTATTTGTATGGCAAAGAAAATTTTGATGCTTGTTGGCGATTTTACAGAGGATTATGAAACAATGGTGCCATTTCAGGCATTATCTATGTTAGGATATCAGGTCGATGCAGTTTGCCCGGATAAAAAGGCCGGCGATGTTGTGCGCACAGCCGTTCATGACTTTTTAGGCGACCAGACATATACAGAAAAACCGGGTCATAATTTTGCAATTACAGCAGATTTTGACGCAGTAAATACAGCGGACTATGTGGGACTTTTCATCACTGGCGGACGTGCGCCGGAATATATCCGTCTGAATCCGAGAGTGATTGAAATTGTTCAGGAATTCTTCAAAGATGAAAAACCGGTAGCTGCAATCTGTCATGGACCTCAGGTACTTACGGCCGCCGGCGTGCTGAACGGATATAAGGCTACCGCATATCCGGCCGTTGGCCCGGATGTTACCCTGGCCGGAGGAACCTATGTAGAAGTTGACGCTTCCGAAGCGGTTGTTGACAGAAACCTGGTAACCGCTCCGGCATGGCCTGGCGATACGGCGATTATTCGGGAATTTGTAAAACTTCTCGGAGCTAAAATTGAAATCTAAAAGTTAATAAAAATGCTTGACATTCGGTGAGAAGTGTAGTATCCTACTTTAGGTGTTTAGAACACGATAAGAAAGCAGAGTACTCACTCTCACCTCAGCATTTGAAATGACTCGGGTTAAGATTTCAGAAAGATTGGCACAAAGGTGTCTTAAATGAATGGTGAGTAGTATGCTGCTCACCATTTTTTTGATTATGGAGGTGTCAATTATCAGCGATTTAATGATTAACGAGCAGATTCGCGACAGAGAAGTACGTCTGATTAGTGCAGATGGAGAACAGTTAGGGGTTATGTCCGCTAAAGAAGCTATGAAACTGGCTAAGGAAGCCAATCTGGATTTAGTAAAGATTGCCCCGCAGGCTAAGCCGCCGGTATGTAAAATCATCGACTACGGTAAATACCGTTATGAGATGGCTCGTAAGGAAAAGGAAGCTCGAAAGAAACAGAAAGTGATTGATATTAAAGAGATTCGTTTATCACCGAATATCGATGTCAATGATTTAAACACAAAGATGAACCAGGCGCGGAAGTTCCTGAAAGGCGGTAACCGGGTAAAGGTTTCTGTACGTTTCCGTGGACGTGAGCTGGCGCATACCGCAGCAGGTAAGGTGATTCTGGAAGGATTTGCAGAGAAGTTATCAGATGTTGCAGTAATTGATAAAGCAGCCAAACTGGAAGGCCGGAGCATGGTCATGTTCTTATCAGAAAAACGCAATTAATCATTTGTTAATATTAAGGAGGATACACACTATGCCAAAAGTTAAAACAAGCAGAGCAGCCGCAAAGCGTTTCAAAAAAACAGGTACTGGTAAATTAAAAAGAATGAAAGCTTACAAGAGCCACATTCTTACAAAGAAATCCACAAAGACAAAGAGAAATCTTAGAAAAGCAACCATTACAGACGCTACAAACGCAAAAGTAATGAAGAAGATTTTACCTTATCTGTAATAGAACGAAACGGAGGATATAACGATGGCAAGAGTTAAAGGTGCGTTAAACGCTAGAAAAAAACATAACAGAACTTTAAAGCTGGCTAAAGGTTACAGAGGAGCCAGAAGCAAACAGTATAGAGTAGCAAAACAGTCCGTAATGCGAGCATTAACAAGCTCCTTTGCAGGCCGTAAAGAAAGAAAACGTCAGTTCAGACAGCTTTGGATTGCAAGAATCAACGCTGCTGCAAGAATGAACGGTCTTTCCTACAGCAAATTGATGCATGGCTTAAAATTAGCCGGTGTTGATGTAAACCGTAAAATGCTTTCTGAAATGGCTATCAGTGATGCGGCCGGATTTACAGCCCTTTGCGAAGTAGCTAAAGCAAAATTAGCATAATCGAAATTTGTAAAATGTCCCCGATATCTTTTGGGGACATTTTTATTTTCCGGTATTGACAAACGGAGAAAAAAGGGCTACGATTATACCATAATATTCCTCGATAGCTCAATGGTAGAGCACTCGGCTGTTAACCGAGTTGTTGCAGGTTCGAGCCCCGCTCGGGGAGTTAAAAAGCATATCTTGTTTGAATTTGGCTGACAGATGATAACAAAAGTGTACCGAAAAGATTGTCACAGTTTTGTGGCAGTCTTTTTTTGCGTGTAAAAAATTTTAAAACGAAACGGGACGAAATGGACCTTACAGAGCAGAAAATGAGGGAGAAAAGCATTACAATACATAAGAAAATAAAGCAGAAGGAGGATTTCTATAATGAATCAAGAAAAGAAACAAAACTGGTTTTCCTGTCTTTGGGGATATGCCGACGGAAGTAAGGGAAAATTGTTTTGCTCCACAGGTTTATCGATTATCAGTGTTGTCGCCGGGCTTTTTCCGTATTTTTGTATGTATCGGATAATTGAACAGTTTATTCAGGGAAGGGAAACCGTTCAGACGATTATTTGGTGGTGTGCGCTGGCGTTGGCGGCCTATGTGGTGAAGGTACTGTTTTTCGGACTGTCCACCGGTTTGTCCCATTATGCGGCCTATCACATTTTGGAAAAACTTCGTCTCCAGGTGGCGGACCGGTTTCTGCATGCGCCTCTCGGAGAAGTCATGTCCCATTCGATTGGAGAAATTAAAAATGTTATGGTGGATAAGATTGAGGACATTGAACCGCCGCTGGCCCATATGATTCCGGAAGGAATCGGACATATCGCCCTGCCGGTGATAAGCTTTTTGGCGCTGGTCCTTATTGACTGGCGTGTGGCGTTGGCGTCGTTGGTTACGCTGCCTTTTTCGATGGTTTGCATGGCGTTGACTTTTAAGATTAGCGGAAAAAATTTTGATAAATATAATACGTCCAATGCCGTTATGAACAGTACGATTGTAGAATATGTGGAAGGCATTGAGGTTATTAAGGCTTTTGGACGCTCAGGAGCTTCCTATGAGAAGTATGCCAAATCCATTGAAGATTACAGGAATTTTGTCATTCGATGGATGAGTTCCACCTGGATTACATTTAAACTGGCTTTTGCTCTGTTTCCGTCCACCCTTCTTGGCACGCTTCCGGTGAGTCTTTATCTGGCTTCTGTGGGTCATATTGAAGCGGCGGAAGCGGCTCTTTGTGTGATGTTATCCATGTCTATGGTCAGTTCTCTGGCAAAGATTGAGGTGTTTGGCAATAGTATAAAGCAGGTTCAGATGACAGTGGAAGAACTCCAGAGTTATCTGGATATGAAAAAACTTCCGGAACCGGAAAAAATGGCCGTTTTACCGGATTATAATGTGGAACTGAAAGATGTTCATTTTTCATATACGGCCGGCGGGGAGGAGGTTTTGCATGGAATTCACATGACACTTCCCGAAGGCAGCTTTACAGCCCTGGTAGGGCCTTCCGGCGGAGGAAAATCTACGGTGGCCAGGCTGATTGCCAGGTTCTGGGATGTGACCGGCGGGGAAATTTCCATCGGCGGCGTGAAACTTTCGGATATGCCCCTGTCCCAGCTTTCCGATACGGTCAGCTTTGTCACACAGGATAATTTTCTGTTTCGCTGCTCTTTAAAGGAAAATATCCGGCTGGGGAATCCGAAGGCCAGTGATGAAGAGGTTTTTGCCGCTGCCAGGGCGGCCTGCTGCGATGAGTTTATAAAAAAACTGCCAATGGGCTATGATACACCGGCCGGAGAAGCGGGGAAACGGTTGTCCGGCGGAGAAAAACAGCGGATTGCCATTGCGCGGATGATGTTAAAGAATGCGCCTATAGTTATCCTGGATGAAGCCACCGCTTTTACGGACCCGGAGAATGAAGAAAAAATTCAGCAGAGCATTGCCGCGCTGACAAAAGAAAAAACGCTGCTTGTAATTGCCCATAGACTTTCAACCATTCGTAATGCGGACAATATTATCGTTTTGAAGGATGGAGAAATTCTGGCCCAGGGAAAACAGCAGGAGCTTTTGGAAAATTGTCCGCTTTATAAGGAAATGTGGGAGGCTCATATCGGAGCGAAAGACTGGGCTGTGCCGGCCGGGCGAAAACCTCAAAAAGAGGACGGCCGCGGCCGCATAAAGGGACAGAAGAAAGGAGATGTGCAATATGTTTAAAACCATTCGGAGGATTATAAACTGGTGCGGCGAATTTAAGGGAAGGCTTTACATTGGGTTTATATTTTCTTTTTTTTCCACATGGTTTGCCGCTTTGCCAACAATGGTTGCGGCCTATACCGTGGGGATGCTGATTGATAGCGGACGGCGTGGAAAAAGCTTTGATTCCCGGTGGATTTGGCTGAGTTCATTGATTATTGCGGCCTTCGTTCTGCTGCGGTTTCTGTTTGATTATCTGCGCGCCAGATTTCAGGAGACAATCAGTTATGAGCTGGTGGCCAGGGACCGTCTGGCCATAGGGGAAGCAATGAAGCGCGTATCTCTCGGATATTTTCAACAGGTCGATACGGGAAATATTCTGAATTCGATTACGACCGGCCTTCATTCACTGGAAAATATGGGCATGCGTATGGTGGATACCTTTGTGGGCGGATATCTGAATTTTCTTTGTATTTTTTTGTTTCTGCTCTTTTTCAGTCCGGTTGTATGCCTGATTGCCCTGGGCGGCGCATTTCTTTCGTTTTTATTTTTGCTTCTTGTTTCTCGGCACAGTGTGAAAAATGCCCCGGTTTCAGCGAAAGCCGGGCGGGATTTGACGGCGGCCGTATTAGAATATGCCAGAGGACTACCGATTGTAAAGTCCTTTGGACAGGGAGGGGCTTCCATGGCGGCGATGCGGGAAGCATGCAAGGATAGCCGGGATATTTGTCTGAAAATTGAGTGGGGCTATACACCGGCCAATTGTCTGCATTTGCTGGCTCTTAAAACGGCCTCCGTCGCTATGGCGGGAGCGGCCTTCTATCTGGGGATGTGTGGAGATATGCCCTTTTCCTATATGCTGATGTTTGTGTTTTTTTCCTTTAGTATTCTGGCCGGGCTGGAATCCATCAGCGACAGCGCCCATGTGCTTGGAATCATCGACACAACAATGAATCAACTGGAGGCTTTGAAAGAAGGAAACTATATTGATAAGGAAGGAAAAGTGATTTCTCCGTCCCATTATGATATTGAGTTTCAGCATGTGGATTTTGGTTATGACAGCCGTCCCGTTTTAAAGAATGTGAGCTTTAAAATTCCGGAATATACCTCGACGGCCATCGTCGGTCCTTCCGGCGGCGGCAAGACGACGATTTGCAATCTGATTGCCCGGTTCTATGATGTGAATAAGGGCAGTGTTCTTGTGGGCGGCCATGATGTGCGTGAATTTACCTGCGATAGTTTGCTGCAGAATATTTCCATGGTATTTCAAAATGTGTACCTGTTCCACGATACTGTCCGAAACAATATACGATTTGGAAAACCGGATGCTTCGGAAGAAGCGATTATCGCCGCGGCAAAGGCTGCAAACTGCCACGATTTTATCATGGAGCTTCCGCAGGGGTATGATACGGTTATCGGAGAAGGCGGGGGGACGCTGTCCGGCGGTGAAAAACAGCGAATTTCCATTGCGAGAGCCATGCTGAAGGACGCGCCGGTCATTATTCTTGACGAGGCAACGGCAAGTATTGACCCGGAGAATGAACATTTGATTCAACGGGCCATCGGTGAACTGACGGTTGGAAAAACGGTCATCGTCATAGCGCATCGTCTGGCGACGATTGAACATGCGAATCAGATATTGGTGATTGACGGAGGAAAAATTGTGCAGAAGGGCACGCATCAACAACTGATGCAGGAAGAGGGGCTGTATCGCAGATTCATCAATATCCGTCAGCAGGCAGAGGGGTGGAGCATTGCCTGAAAAATTTTCGGGAATTTTTTGTGTATTTAACCATTATATAGTATAATAGAGCGCATACGCTAAAAAATATAATGGAGGAATAAAAATATGCTGGAAATTTTAAAAGCGATTATCTTTGGTATCGTAGAGGGTATTACCGAATGGCTGCCTATCAGCAGTACGGGACATATGATTATTCTGGATGAATTTATGAAACTGGATTGTTCCGATGAATTTATGGAAATGTTTCTGGTAGTCATTCAGCTCGGAGCCATTTTGGCCGTTGTACTTCTGTTTTGGAATAAAATATTTCCTTTTCAGTTTAAGGACCGGAGAAAACCGGTGATTGAATCGGATAAAATAATGCTTTGGTGTAAAATTATCGTGGCGTATATTCCGGCGGCCGTGGTCGGTATTTTGTTTGATGATGTTTTTGAGGCGCTGTTTTATCATGCCATTCCGGTGGCCATTGCGCTGATTGTTTTCGGTGTCGCTTTTATTGTTATTGAAAAGGGAAACAAGGGACGGCGGCCAAAAATAAAAAATCTGGAGGATATTGATTTTAAGACGGCCCTTTTGATTGGATTGTTCCAGCTCATTGCCGCCGTATTCCCGGGGACCTCCCGCTCAGGGGCGACCATTGTCGGCGCCCTGCTCGTCGGCGTATCCCGGACGGCGGCTTCGGAATTTACCTTTTGTCTGGCCATTCCGGTTATGTTTGGCGCAAGCCTGTTAAAAATACTGAAATTTGGTTTCTCATTTACAGGTATGGAAGCGGCCGTATTATTGAGCGGCATGGCAGTCGCCTTTATCGTATCCGTATTTGTCATTCGGTTTTTGATGGATTACATAAAGAGGCATGATTTCCAGGTGTTTGGCTGGTATCGGATTATCCTCGGTATGGTTGTTATTTTATTAAGTTTCTGCGGTGTTATTCGGGTTTAAAAGAGAATAGGAGCAGAAAAAGAAAAACCATTTTAAGATGTTATGGCAGCGGGCGGCACTCCCAACTTTTAACGGCCGCCCGCTGGTTTGGTCGGTTTTACCATTCGCTGAAATCCTTATGCCTGCTCCCAGAATAACATATTGTTTTCAAACTTAGCGTTTAATTTTCCTGTGTCTTTCAGCCATGCAAGATAGGAGCGAATGGTACTGCCCACAAGAACATATTGTTCGAAATTCATAGTCAAATCATATTCTGTAAACAACTGCTGCAATAGAATTTCAAAACAAAGCGGCTTTGAGCAGAGGTCCATGATTTTCCTTTCTATCTCATGTACTTTGTCGATGTTGTATTGTGCCAACCCGGAAATATCTGTCGTTGCCTCGGCGTGAGCCGGAATAAACATTTTTGCGGATAGGGATTTTACCATTTCAAGTGTTTTCAGGTAAGCGGCCACATCATAGATAAATCCGATTTGGTATTTATCTAATGTTTCATGACTTGACAAACAATCGGCAAGATAAATCACATTATCCGGCGTCCGAAAACCCACCATATCAAAGAAATGCCCGGGCAAACGGATAATTTCAAATCCTTTGGGTAAAACCTCTTTTGTCAAATATTCCGCATTGCTTTCCTGTGCCATCAAAAACTTGATGAGTAGCCGAGGTTCGGACGTGAACCAGGGCTGCTCACTTTTTATGTCCGGAATGAAAAAGTGGGACTTTTATGTGTTTGCCCGGCATGTTATAATGATTTAAAACGGTGAAGAGGAGGCATGAGGGTGGATTGGGAGATAAATCAAGGGCAGCCTTGGCCCTACGGGGTTTCTGTCTGGCAGAATCATCTGAATCTGGCCTTTGAACTGCCGGAGAAAAAGCGGGCAGGACATAAAAGAGCGGAAAAGAGCGACCTGGATGAAAAAAAACTGGAGATAAAAATATATCATTTATTAACATATACATCTCGGACGATGCCGATTGAAAAATGCTGGCGCTGCGGCCAGGCCTATGGCGTCAGTCTGGAATTTAAGGAAGCGAAGGCGGACGAGATGTCCCCGGAGGGGACAGGGGAATCCGTAGAAGACTATGGCTATCAGATTTTATATGGCGGTGAAACAATTTCCATGCCTTACGCCAGGGCGTTGAGACGGATTCATGGAGAGAACATTTATTTGTTTAAAGAAAGGGAATTTGACTGGGACGGCGATATTTCGCCGAAGTTAAATTTTGACGATATGATTTTATATAAGCTCCACGTCAGGGGCTTTACAAAGCATGCTTCTTCCGGGGTAAAATACCGGGGAACCTTTGAGGGCGCAGCCGAAAAAATTTCCTATTTAAAGGAGCTGGGAATAAATGCGCTGGAGCTTATGCCGGTCTATGATTTTAAAATCATAAATCCGCAGGACAGCTCAAAGGAAATAAGAAAAAACTACTGGGGATACGGCCCGGCCAATTTTATGGCCGTAAAACCGGAATATTCGGCAAAACCGGAGAAAGCAGGAGAAAGCTTGAAGCAATTCGTTAAAATCCTGCACAGGGAAGGGATGGAGGTTTATCTTGAAATCCTTTTTACGGGGACGGAGACTACGGAATATGTTCTTTCCTGCCTGCGGCATTGGCTTCTGGAGTATCATGTGGATGGCTTTCATTTAAATGCAAGTACAACACCCCTTCGGGAAGTGTTAGCGGATTCTGTTCTGGCTGATGTGAAAATTCTGAGTGAAAACTTTGACGGCACCTGTGACAGAAACGGAGAGGGGAAACGCAGAGCCATTTATCACAATGCCTTTCAGGACAGTATGCGTCAGTTTTTAAGAGGCGACGAGGGTTCTGCGGGAGGCTTTATGGCGCAGATTTTAAATCGTTCTGCGCAGCAGGGGTATATCCAGTATATGACCAATAATAATGGTTTTACGATGATGGATATGGTTTCCTACGACAGCCGTCACAATGAGGCCAATGGCGAACAGAATATGGACGGCCCTTCATGGAATTTCAGTTGGAACTGTGGGGCGGAGGGCGTGAGCCGAAAAAAGGAGGTTCTTCTCCTGAGACGCCAGCAGCTAAAAAACGCCTGGATTCTGAATATTTTCCAACAGGGAACGCCGCTGATTTATGCGGGGGATGAATTTGGCAACAGCCAGAGAGGAAATAACAATGCCTGGTGTCAGGATAATGACATTTCCTGGCTGAATTGGAATTTGCTGAAAAAAAACGACTGGCTATATAATTTTGCTACGGAGCTGATTCAACTTCGCAAAAAAGTAACCATACTTCATCCTGAAAAGCCCTATGTCCAGACGGACCAGGCGGCCAACGGCCTGCCGGATGTGTCTTTTCATGGAAAGGTGCCATGGTTTATTGACGGAGCCAACTGGAACCGGTGCATTGGCTGTCTATATGCCGGAAATGGCGAAGCCTGGTATTTTGCTTACAATATGAATTCTATTCGGGAAACATTTGCATTGCCGTCCCTTCCGAAGAAAGGTATATGGAAGGTTTATCTGGATACGGCGGAGGCTAATTTAAAGGATGAAGAAATCCGGAATGGACAAATCCGGGTTGAAAGACACAGCATTGTTCTGCTGCATGGCGGCTATTAAAAAATGGGCCGGGACCGGTCAAAAAATAAAAGAAGCTCCGTTTCTTCCGATGAATGAGGAAGAAGCGGAGTTCTTTTTTTAGTAAAAATGATGTTCGGAATAATCGTCTTTCGGCGGAAAATCACCGATATAAGGCAAATCATGCGTATCATCCACAATCATGGTGTCCGGGGTATCGTCATAATCGGTATAGTCTTCGGACATGCGGTTGACCCGGGGAAACCAGTGGTGTATTTTTTTACTGCCATCATAAAAAGTCATAAATGTCCTCCTTTGCTTTGGTTATATTTCTAGTTTGAAGCAAAGGCGTTAAATTTATTCCGGATAAACAAGACGTTCCGTACCGATATTTTCCAATACTTCTTTTAAAAATTTGTCTGCCAGATAATTGGCCATAGGCAGATTCATATCTCTGAAATTGCCGCAGTCTTTCGCGCAGGCGCCGGGAACTTCATCATTAAAGTCCCGAATAAATAAGAACATTTCCTTCATAAGCGGAACAATGTCTTTCGATTCGTAGTCGCCGCTTAAAAGCAGATAAAATCCGGTACGGCATCCCATTGGGCCGAAATAAACGGTTTTGCTGCCGTAAACCGGATGGTTTCTTAAAAAGGTTGCGGCCAGGTGTTCAATGGTGTGCATCTCGGCGGTGTTCATGACCGGCTCAAAATTTGGTCGGGTCATACGGATGTCGAAAGTTGTCACTATCTCAGTGCCCACCGGGTCTTTTCGGGATACATAAACGCCTGGAAGTAATTTTAAATGATTAATTGTAAAACTTGTTATTTTTTCCATGAAAAGCTCTCCTTTATAATTTTATGATATACTAGGAATATTATATAAGAGAATGAAAGAAAACGCAATTATTGTTGAATTTTAGGGGTCATAAGTGTAAAATGGTACGTGATGATAGGATAAGGAGTGGAGTCTACAATATGAAGAAACATACGGTGCGTTTTTACGTAACGATTACGATTGTAAAAATAGCGACGAAATTTTTGAAACTTTTAGGCAGAAATGCCACCCATTTGCCTGGATGGATGGCGAATCAGCTCTGCCCGGATTTTCTGGGACATCTGGAGAAGCCGGAGACCCTCGTTTACGTCATGGGAACCAACGGCAAGACGACGGTATCTAATCTGACGGCGGAGGTTTTGAAGGATAACGGCTATGAGTATATTAATAATGCTTCGGGAAGCAATGTCAGTGAAGGATTGATTTCCGCACTGTTATCAAAGAGCAGTTTTTTTGGCAAAGCCCGCTGTAAACTGGCGATTCTGGAAGTGGATGAACGTTATTCGCCTCACATTTATCCTTATATGCAGCCGGATATTTTTGTATGTACAAATTTATGCCGGGATGCTCTGGATAGAAACGCGAATGTGGACTTTATTGTCGATATATTAAATGATAATATTTCAGACCGGACAAAAATGATATTAAATGGGGACGACCTGATTGTCAGCCATTTGAAACCTGAGAACGAGAGAGTTTATTTCGGTATTGATGAGCTTCCGAGGGATTCAAAAGCACGGCCGAATATTGTAAGGGATATCATTGTCTGCCCGGAATGTGATACAAAGCTGGAATATGATTTTCTGAGATATAACCATGTGGGACGGGCCCATTGTCCGAAGTGCGATTACGGTTCACCGAAGGTGGATTATGACGTGATTTCTGTCAACGATGCAAAGATGGAATTTACCATGAGGACGCCGGAGGGAGAGGAAACCTATCATCTGCTTGGGAAAAATATCACCGATATGTATAATGAAGTGACGGCGATTACGCTGCTCCATCGTCTTGGACTGAGTTATGAACAGATTTCCGGTTCTATGAATAAGATGAAATTGGTAACCTCCCGTTATGATGTCCGGAAGGTGGCCGGCAAAGAGGTCATCATGTGCCTGGCTAAAGGGCAGAGCCCGATTGCCAGCTCCCGTGTATTCGAGTTTATCACGGAGCAGGGCGGCGACAGCGCGGTGATTTTGTTAAACTACGACTATCATGACCAGATGCATTCCTCCGAAAATATGGCCTGGATTTATGAGGCGGATTATGAATTTTTGAATAATGATTGTGTAAAACAGATTGTGGCCGGAGGCAATCGGTGTTATGATTATAAAATACGGGCGCTCCTGGCGGGAATCCCGGAAGAGCGGATTGATTGTGCGCTGAAACCGGAAGAAGTGGTTAAGCTGGTAGATATTCAGAATGTGGATAAGATTTACATTCTTTTTGCTGTGTATACGCGGCCAAAGGCATTGGAAATCAGAGAACATCTCATAAAACGTCTTGAAAAGGGGGTAAAATAAGATGAAAATAGAAATATTATTTCCAGAATATTGCAACCTTTTTGGGGATTACGGTAATATGATGTATTTAAAAGCCTGTCTGCCGGAGGCGGAATTTATTGAGACTTCGATAAACAGTGAACCGCTGTTTGCCACAGAAAAGCCAAATCTCATTTACATGGGACCGATGACGGAACGGGTTCAGGAGAAGGTTATCTGTAAATTGATGCCGTATAAAGAACGCATTGAGGAACTGATTCAGGAAAGGGTGTGCTTTCTGTTTACAGGAAATGCCATGGAAGTTTTATTCCGTGAGATTATTGACGGAAACCGGGTCATTCCGGGCGTAAATATTTTTGATTTTTCGGCGGTGCGGGATTACACACACCGGTTTAACGGGAATTTTTACGGTGAGTTTAATGAACGTAAAGTGGTTGGATGCAAGAGCCAGTTTACGATGGCTTATGGAGCCAATGAAAATTGTTATTTTGCCAAGACCATCCGGGGAATCGGAATTAATAAATCTTCCCGGTTTGAAGGCGTGCGGCGAAGAAATTTTATCGGCACTTATTTAGTAGGGCCGTTATTAGTTATGAATCCGTATTTTACCCAGTATCTGATGTATCATATGGGGATTGAGAAGCCGAAGCTGGCTTTTGCGGAGGCGATGAAGGACGCTTATCACCAGCGGTTGACAGAATTTGAAAATAAACGGACAGCAATGGAAAAGGAATAGTAGGAGGAAGAACATGGATAAATACAGAGCTTATGTGGGGTCCTATACCCGTGGACAGAGCAAAGGCATCTATATGTATGATTTTAGCGGAGATGAACCGGTATTAACCGAGCAGGGCGTTGTGGAGATTACCAATCCATCCTTTCTGAGACTCTCTGCGAATGGGGAATATTTGTACTCCAATTGTGACGAAGGTGTGGCATCATTCAAAGTCCTGACGGATGGAAATCTGGAATATTTGAACCGCCACTCAGTCCAGGGACTGCGTCCGTGTTATTTGCAGGTAGATTCAGCCAACGAATATCTGGTCAGCTCCGGATATTATGACGGAAAACTGACAATTTCCCGGATTAATCCGGATGGCACTGTCGGAGAAGTCACGGATGAAGTGTTTATGAAAAGTCCGGGCAGCGTCATTTCCAGAAATAACCGCTGCCATGTAAACTGTGCCCTGTTCACGCCGGATGAAAAATATATCCTTGTCGTGGATTTGGGAATGGACCAGATTAAGGTATACGAGTTCGAGCGGGCCCGTGGTAAAATTGCGTTAAAAGATATTATCCGTTGCGAGATTGATTCAGGACCAAAGCATATTATCTTTTCTAATGATAAAAAATACATCTATCTGACCCATGAAAATGCGAATATGGTTACGGAATATGCGTATTCGATGGGCAAGAAAGGGCCGGTTTTTGAGAAGCTGGCTCAGCAGTCCACGCTGCCGCCGAAATTCACGGAGGATAATTGTGCGGTAACCTTAAAGATTACGGACGACGACCAGTATCTTTTTGTAACAAATTCAGGGGACAACAGCGTAGCTATATACAGGATTGACGATGAAAAGAAGATGGATAAGCTGTGCGTACTTCCGGTCAGCGGTATTTATCCAAGAGATATTTACCTGTTCCCGGATAATAAGCATTTTGCTTCTGTAAATCAGGAGTCCGATTCCATCACAATATTTGGCGTTAATTATGAAAAGGGATATATTTATATGAAGGGTAAACCGATTCATGTGCCTTGTCCGACCTGCATCGAAGTAAAAAAATTGAAATAACCATGATGGATGCTGTGAAATGAGAAAGCTTGTTTTGCAGCATCTTTTTTTGGAACGCTGCGGTGCGCTTTACGGCAAAAGATGCAATTATGATGCAGAAAAGATGTAAAATATCGGGAAGGAGGGAAGAAAGGTGAATCGGATTTTAGTTGTTGAGGATGAAAAAGCGATTTTGGAGCTGATTCGGATGAATCTTGTGGACGCCGGATATGCCTGTGTATGTGCCGGAGATGGAGAAAAGGCGGCGGATATACTTGAAAAGGAAAGCTTCGATTTGATTATATTGGATATTATGCTGCCGAAAATTAACGGTTATGAATTGATGGAATATATTCGCCCGATGCATATACCGGTGATTTTCCTGACGGCCAAATCCGATGTGATGGACCGCGTCCGGGGACTTCGTCTGGGAGCCGAGGATTATATTGTGAAACCTTTTGAAATCATTGAGCTGCTGGCGCGGATTGAAACGGTTTTGCGGCGGTACAATAAAACATCCCGGATGTTATCTGTCTATGATGTCACAGTGGATACTTTTTCCAGAGTGGTAAAAAAGGCGGGTCATCCGGTGAATTTGACGGCCAAAGAATACGATATTTTGCTGCTTTTTTTGAGAAATAAAAATATTGCCCTGTTCCGGGACCGGATTTATGAGAGTGTTTGGGGTGAAATGTACATGGGGGAAAGCCGGACGGTGGATTTGCATGTACAGCGGATGCGGAAAAAACTTGGGCTGGAATCGAAGATTGTTCCGGTTTATAAGATTGGATACCGCCTGGAGGTGGATGAGTGAGATTTTTTTGGAAACTCTTTTTCAGCATTATTCTTGTGACGGAATTTTTTGTGGGAATCAGCGGTTATGTTCTGATTTATTCCAGCTTTAAAAATTCCATGGAAAGGGAAGTGGAGACAGCCTGGCAGGAAAATGATATGCTTTGTTTTTCGTTGAATCAGGGACTGACCTGGTCTATGGAAATGACAAATATGTCCCTGATATGGGGAACGCCCGGGGATGAAGGGGAAAATTATAAAGATGTGCTGACGCAGGCGCTGACGATTCAGACATCCGAAGGGGTTATTCCTTTTACTTTCAGCGATGCCGGAGGAGAATTAATTTGCGGAAGCCGTAAAAAGGGTTTTGATGCGGAGCTTGTTAAAAGTTTAAATATTCAGGAAAAGGGATATGAGATACGAAAAATCGATAACCAATATATGATTCATTGCGCCCGGCCTGTCAGAATTTTAAACGAGGACTTTTTTGTGGAAAATTACAGGGATATTACAGGCATTTTTGAAAATCAGGCCGGTTATATCCGAACTTTTTCTATGATTATGGGCCTGCTGTTCTTAGTCGGCGGCGTGGTTATTTTTATAATTTCTTATTGGCTCGTGCGTCCAATCCGGCTGCTTTCCCAGGCGACAAGACGGTTGGCCGACGGAAACGATATGAAACCGGTCAAGGTGAACAGCCGGGACGAAATCGGACAACTGGCGGAGGATTTTAACCGGATGGCCGCCTGGCTGGAGGAAAATATGGAGGCTTTGAAGGATTATGCGAGGCGTCAGGAAATGTTTGTGGGAAATTTTGACCATGAGCTGAAAACGCCATTAACCTCCATTATCGGATATGCGGATATGCTTCGTTCCAAACGGATGACCGAAGAGCAGACGGTCCTTCTGGCGAATCAGATTGTTCAGGAAGGCAAGCGGCTGCAGGTTATGTCGGAAAAGCTTATGCAGCTTACCGTTTTGAAACGGCAGGATTTTAAAATACGCCGGGTGTCGGCCAGGCATTTTTTGACGTCGGTTTATGATACTGTGTATCCGGCCATGCAGGCGGACGGTATCCGGTTTATTGCCGAGATTCAGGAGGGAAAATTGTTTATCGAGCCGGATTTGATGAAAACCGTCTGCATCAACCTGTTGGATAACGCCCGAAAGGCCATCGACGGAACCGGTGGACAGGTTATTTTGTCAGGGAAAAAAGTAAAAGGCGGCTATGAAATATCAGTGAGTGATAATGGCTGCGGGATTCCGGCGGAGGAGCTTTCAAAAATCAGCGAGGCATTTTACATGGTAGACAAAGCGCGTTCCCGGGGACGGGGCGGCGCCGGACTTGGCCTCGCCGTCTGTACAGCCATTATGGAAGTTCATCATGGAAAAATGTATTTCGAGAGTACCAGAGGGGCGGGAACCTGTGTCCGGGTATTTTTGGCGGAGGTGGATGGTCGTGAAACGGATTAAAAAAGCAGGGCCAGTTTTCATAGCAATTTTAATATTGTGTTTTCTGGTAACGATGCCGCCGGCCTTTGCCAAAATTCAGGAAGAAACCTTATTAAACCGGGTTGTTTCGGAGGAAATCCCTGAAAATGTGCTTTTAAACAATTCCAAAGAAGATTTGTCGGTGGCTGATAAACTGGACCTTATCATCAATGGCCGTATGGGAAATATGGGTACGGCGGTGGTGGACGGCGGACTTTCCGTTGCGGAAAATGATGCCGTTATGTCGGAAAGAGCCTGCTTGGAACTGAAAAAACTTATCGACAGAAATGCCATTCCTGAATTCAATATGTCGGATTGTAATTTGATAGGCGGCAATGTTTTAAATTATGTGGATTTAAGCGACATGGGCCGGTCCGTGTCGGTCATGTGGCTTCATCTTGAATTTGTCGAAATGGATGTGGATGTTCTGATGGATATGGAGACATCTCAGATTTATGAATATAATCTGTATGGTTCCGGTTTTACCATGTATGATGATGACTATGATGGCGGAAGTGCAAGTTATTCCGGTGACGTACTCGAAGATGAGGATTTGGCCGAATGGGATGAAGCCATTTGGAATTTTCAGGAATATACCGGATTATCCTGGGAGGAATTTGACTATTATTATGATTGTGCGGAGGCGCCTTGGTATATTGGCTTAAGATGATGCAACTTTGACGGGATTTTGCGGCCGGTTTTACGGATTTTGGTTTTACACTGTCTTTATCAAAAGAAAGATGGTGATAAAATGCGGAGACAAAAAGAAAGATGGATAAACGGTGTGTGTCGTTATTTAATCTGTGTGATGATTCTTCTGGCTGTAATTCTGGTTGTTTTTACAGTAGGCCGGGTTTTGGTTTTTGGCTGGACAATGCTTGAAAGTCAGAAAAGCGGAGCAAATTCGGACATTGTGCCGGAGGATGGTGTTGCCGTGTGGAACGGCGGGGAAGGGCTTTTGACCCTGGTTAATGCCGAACACCCCATGCCGTCGGACTGGCAGTTTGAATTGGTTCAGCTTCGAAACGGGCAGAGTATTGACAGCAGGGCTTATGAAGATTTACAACAAATGATGGATGATGCCAGAGCAGAGGGGCTCGAACCTTATATATGTTCCTCATGGCGCAGCTATGAAACCCAGGAGCAGCTTTTTGAGCAGGAGGTCGAGAGCTATATCGAACAGGGATATTCTGAAAGCGCAGCGAGAATTCAGGCGGCCCAGTGGGTTGCCGTGCCGGGAACCAGCGAGCATGAGCTTGGCCTTGCTCTGGATATTGTGTCCGTGGAAAATCAAAGGCTGGAAGAGGCACAGGAGGATACACCGACACAGCAATGGCTGATGGAGCATTGTTATGAGTACGGGTTTATTTTACGCTATCCGAAGGATAAGGAGGATATTACGGGAATCGGTTATGAACCATGGCATTATCGCTATGTGGGCCGGGAAGACGCTGCGGCCATTCAAAATCTGGGCGTGTGTCTGGAAGAATATGTGGCACAGATATATTAATTTCGAAATTTGTCAATGTATGATAAAAGAAGGCGGAGCTGACGCTTCACGATTTTTTAATCGTTAAGGCGACAGCTCCGTTTTTAATGAATCAGAAAGTTTCATAAAATTTCAGAATACGGTCCATGCGGGAAGTCATGTTTGCCAAGAGGGCATCCATAATTGTTACGGCGGCCATAGATTCGACGACAACGACGGCCCGGGGTACGACAACCGGGTCATGACGGCCT